>DIAL01000076.1:53573-60528 GCA_002414705.1 Flavobacteriaceae bacterium UBA5079 | reverse complement strand
TGTAATTCTACTTGACTAGATCCAGTTTCTACCACACCATATTCTAAATCTATGGTGCCTTCATTTGGATTTGGATTGTTAAAATTAGTTGCAATTTGTTCAGGGTCAAAATAACCTAATTGGCTTAATTCCCGTATGGTACGAACCACATTAGCCTTACTATATAATTGGCCAGGTCTGGTATGTAATTCACGATAAATAACACGATCATTTGTAACATCATTACCTACAACAGAAACACTATTAAAATATACAGGTTTGCCTTCTGAAATTCGAATTTCCATGTCTATAACATTTCCTTCAGTATTAACTTCTACTGGGTTAATAGTTGAAAATAAATACCCATTGTTTTGGTATTGATTTGTTAGGTCTAAAGCGTCGGGTTTGGTGTCGTCAGCAATGCGCTTTTCTAAAAGTACGCCATTATAGATATCACCTTTATTAATGCGGAGAATACCTCTTAATTGTTGGTCTGAATAAACAGTATTTCCAATAAAGGTAATATCTCCAAAACGGTATTGTTCACCTTCTTCGACTTTAATATTTAATGCAATATTTTTACTGTCTATTGTGGAGATAGAATCTGAAATGATGCGTGCATCACGAAAACCATTTTCTTTCAGTTTATCAATTACGCTTTCTAAATCTTCTTTATAGTCAGCTTCAATATACTTAGAGCGTTTAAAAAGGCGTATAAAGTTTTTCTGCTTTGTGTTTTTCATAGCCTTTTTTAATTTTGAATCAGGAATAACAGAGTTTCCTTCAAAATTAATTTCACTAACTTTTACTTTTTTACCTTTGTCAATATTTAAAACCATATTCACTGCAGGGCGTCCTGTAGAATCTGGAATTTCAATAGTATTTATATGTACTTTGGTGTTGTAAAAACCGTCTTTTTGGTATTTGTTTGTTAAATAGTTTTTAGTGGTCGTTAATAGATTTTCAGTAACCTTTACACCATTTTGTAGGTTGTTTTCAGTAATTAGCTCGTCTTTTTTAGATTTTTTAATACCGTTTATTTTAAGCTCACTCAATTCAGGAAGATCAAAAAGGCGAATTTCAAGATACGCAACAGCTCCTTCAGTTTTAAGAAGGTATATATTAATGTCCCCAAACAAATTTGATTTCCAAAGCTTACGAACAGCTTCACTAATTTTTTCACCAGGAATAACAATTTCTTCACCTTTTCTTAAGCCTGAATAGGTAATAATAGTTTGCGCGCTAAAATGGGTATCACCTGATACTGTTACATCACCAAGTGTGTATTTTTTACCAGCTGGAGCGGCTTGTAATTCCTGCGCTTGTATGTTTGAATTGCTTACTAAAAATAAAAAAGTAAATAATAGCCCTATATACGTTTTCAATGATGTAATATTAATGGAGTTGTTCACTTGTTTTCCCAAATCGTCGTTCTCTTTTTTGATATTCAATAATTGCTTCATACAAATTTTGCTTGGTAAAATCTGGCCATAGGACTTGTGTGAAATAAAATTCAGCATACGCAATTTGCCATAATAGAAAATTGCTAATACGCTGCTCACCACTAGTTCTAATAAGCAAATCTACGTCTGGTAAATTTCGCGTGTAAAGATGCTCATTTATAACCGATTCATCAATATTTTCGGGAGAAATTATATTATTTTTAACTTTAAGACTGATTTCTTTAACGGTATTTAGCAATTCCTCGCGTGAGCCATAACTCAATGCGAGTGTTAAACACATTCGTTTGTTGTCTTTAGTCTTTTCTATAACTTCAAGTAATTCTTTGTGTGCTTTTTTTGGTAAAGATTCTAAACAACCAATTGCAGCCAAACGAATATTGTTTTTCTGAAGTGTTTTAATTTCTTTCTTCAAAGAAGATACCAAAAGTTTCATTAAGGTTTGCACTTCTAATTTCGGTCTATTCCAATTTTCTGTTGAAAACGCATAGAGCGTTAAATTTTCAATACCTAATTCTGCTGAAGCTTCAACGGTTTCACGTACAGATTTTGTACCATTTTCATGACCAATACTTCGCAATAGTCCCTTTTGTTTTGCCCAGCGACCATTGCCATCCATGATAATGGCTACATGCTTGGGTAAATAATCGGTATGTATTGAGTCTTTTAAATTCACGTTATTAAAATAAGCAGAAACATGGTTTCTTGCCGAATGTGTATGTTAAAGTAATACCAGTAAACATATACCAGTCATTATTATTAGTATTGCCAAAAGCTGCTGGAGCTTCATTGTCGAAATCTGGGACGCTACCATCTAATTCATCCGAGAAGGTATAACGTGCACCAATTTCTGCTGCAATTATAAAGTTTCCTAAAATATTGGTTTTAAAACCTAATACCATTGGAATTCCAAAAGCTAAGCTTGTGGTGTTTTCATCTCTTAAATCACCTAATCTATTAAAATAAAAATTATCATGATAGGCTGCAGAAACTCCTGAATATAAATAAGGTGTTGCTTTAATTCTACCATCATGTAAGTCCCAATCGAAAAATGTAAATTCTAAACCTGCCGACATTTCAATAAGCTGATTGGTAAAGCTATAATCACGTTCTTGACGTCTTGGGTCGTCCGATTCCGAGTCTTTTCCCTCTAATTCTGAATATATAACGGATAATCTAAACGCGTGTCTAGGACTACGGTTCCACTTGTAAATTCCTCCAATAGCAGGTTTGTTGGGTGCTATATACTGGCTGCTACCAACATCGCCAATAAAATTACTACCACCAAGAAATACACCCAATTCGTGGGTTTGTGACTGGCAGAAGTGACTGCTTAAAATTAGTAAAATTACGGTGGTTAAATACCTCATAAACGTTCAAAAGTTTGCAAATATAATAAACTAAGATTAGCCTATAACAATTTGATTCAAAATGTATTTGAATTAAACTGATTTTAAACAAAATTATTGCCTAATTCCGTTTGTCTTCGCCCCAAAGTAGTTTTTTTCGCAAAGTATCTAAAAAGCTTTCTTCTAATAATTCAATCATTTTTATTGTGAATGGTGCTTTTTTTATAGTAATTATGGTGTCATTTGATAAGGTAGCAATTCTAGAATCTAAAGACACTAAAAAATTATCTTCACGACCATTTACTTTTAGTTGAATTTCAGTAGAATCTGTAATCACTAAAGGTCTAGCGCTTAAATTATGTGGTGCAATAGGTGTAATAACAAAACTATTAGTGTCTGGCGTAATTACAGGTCCACCACAACTTAATGAGTAGCCTGTTGATCCAGTTGGTGTTGATACAATGAGTCCATCACTCCAATATGATGTTAGATATTCGTGGTTTAAACGCGTTTCTACGGAAATCATGGATGTGGTATTTTTTCGACTAACAGCTATTTCGTTTAATGCAAAATTAAGCGTTTTGAATGCGTCATTTTTAGGCGAGGTTTCTATGGCTAATAAATTACGTTCAGATAATTTATAGGCTTTATTGAAAATGGCATCCATAGCAGGAATAATAGTTTGACTTTGTATAGTTGCTAGAAACCCTAAACGTCCTGTATTTACACCTATTATAGGAATATTTAAATCTTGAACATGTGTAATAGCACGTAAAATAGTGCCATCTCCACCAATACTAATGAGTAAGTCGAAACTGGAATCTAACGTGTTTACAACTTTCGCAAAATGAATGTCCGATTTTTTTTCTTCTTGAATTTTTTTATGAAACTCCTCAACTAAAAAGACTGAAACATCCTCTTTTTGCTCTAAATACTGTAAAATTATAACGAGCGCTTCTTCAGTACTAATGTTAAAGGCTTGACCAAATATGGCTATTTTCATTACGTTATATATTTAGGTATTTGTTTAAATATTCTGATCTGTCTTTTAAACTTTCTAAATAACTATCTTCCTCATGACCAGAAATAATATTATAACTATAGCGTCTAAACGTTTGCATGATATCATTCAATCCTGTGTTGCCAACTTTTAATGTGATTTGAACCATATCATTTTCAATTTTTGAAATGAATGCACCTAGAAGTTTACCATCATTAGATTCTACAATTTGGCTAATTTCACTAAATGAATAGTCAACCAATCCTTTTTCAACAATTAAAATACCGCCAACTTCCGAGAAAAATGGTGTTTCATTAAATAATCCAATCACATCATTTAATTCATAATAGCCTAAATAGCTGTTTTTACTATCTAATATGGGCATGATGTTGGTGCTGTTTTGTGCAAATGCCTCCAAAACATCCAACCAGTTTGTATTGTCGCGAACAAAAAAACCTTCAATCGCGTGAATCTGATCTGCAATTACATCTTGTTTTTCAAAACAATATACATCAGTTTCAGACATACAACCCAAGTATAAACCTTCAAGAGTCTGAATTGGAATGTGTGAATACGTTAACTGATTAAATAGCAGCTGTAAATCGCCAATTTTAGCGGTATTTAAAACAGGCTTTATATCGTTAATAACAAACTCGTTTAAATTCATAATGTGTTTTTAGGTGTTTGCAAATTAATTAAAAAATACTATAATACCGGTAGTTCAGTTTGTATTTTTGCATTTCAAATGCATAGAAAATGACAAAGTTAAGTGTAAATATTAATAAGATAGCAACTTTACGAAATTCGCGAGGTGGCGATTTGCCAAACGTGGTTCAATTTGCAAAAGATGTTCAGCGTTTTGGAGCCGAAGGTGTTACCATTCATCCGCGTCCAGATGAGCGCCATATTCGTTATCAAGATGCTTACGATTTAAAACCGGAAGTGAACACAGAATATAATATAGAAGGAAATCCTATTGAGAAATTCATGAATATGGTTTTGGAAATTAAGCCAACGCAAGTTACATTAGTTCCAGATTCTGTTGATGCTATTACAAGTAATGCAGGTTGGGATACGTTAAAACACAAAGATTTTTTGGTAGATGTTATTCAGGAATTTAAAAATAACGGAATTCGTACCTCTATTTTTGTCGATCCTATTTTAAAACAAATTGAAGGAGCCAAAGCTACTGGAACCGATAGGATTGAATTGTATACTGAAGCTTTTGCTCATGAATTCAGTTTAGGAAATAAAAAAGCTATTTTGCCCTACACAGAATGTGCTGTTTTAGCAAATAGTTTGGATCTAGGGATTAATGCAGGGCACGATTTGTCTTTAGATAATATTCAGTTTTTTAAAGAGAATATTCCCAATTTATTAGAGGTTTCTATTGGTCACGCCTTGATTTCCGAAAGTCTCTATTTAGGTGTGGAAAATGTCATTCAGATGTATTTGCACAAACTGAAATAAGTTGCCAGTCGAAGTTATATTAATATATAGAAAATTTCAAATTTGTGAAAGACAGTAAAAAATTATATTCAAATATATTAGGTAAAGGCAAGCCCTTTGTTATTCTCCATGGCTTCTTAGGTATGGGAGATAATTGGAAAACTTTGGGAAGTCAGTTTGCTGAAAATGGCTATGAAGTTCATTTGGTAGATCAACGAAATCATGGCAGAAGTTTTCATGATACCGATTTTAGTTATGAAACTTTATCAGCCGATTTAAAACAGTATTGTAACGATTACCAGCTTTCTAATATCGTCCTTTTAGGACATTCTATGGGTGGAAAAACTGCCATGTTATTTGCTACACAGTATCCGGAATTGGTTTCTAAATTACTCATCGCAGATATATCGCCACGTTTTTATCCTGTTCATCATGATGCCATTTTAAATGGATTAAGTCAACTTGATTTTTCTATCATAAAAAGTCGAGGAGAAGCCGATAAAAGTTTGGCTAGATTTGTTTCTGAAGTTGGAACGCGTATGTTTTTACTTAAAAACTTATATTGGAAAGAAAAAGGACAGCTGGCTTTGCGCATGAACTTGGATGTTCTGTCGGAGCAGGTGAGCGAAGTTGGAGAGCCATTACCAGTTTCTGCTAAGTTTGAAGGTGATACCTTGTTTTTACGCGGAGATAAGTCCGAATATATTAGCAATCAAGATGAGCGTATTATTCATGCGCATTTTCCAAAAGCCAATATTGTTACTATTTCAAATGCTGGACATTGGTTGCATGCTGAAAATCCAGACGAATTTTATGATGCTGTTGTGACGTTTTTATTGTAAATTATAATCCTATAAAACTTAAAGACACAAAACTATGAAACTCATTATTAAAATTTTACTGACCGCTGTTGCTGTTGTATTACTTGCCAAATTATTACCGGGAATTGCAGTAGAAGGATATATAACAGCCATAATTGTTGCTATTGTTTTAGGGTTACTAAATTTAATAGTCAGACCTATTTTAATTTTTTTAACACTGCCAGCAACCATTATTACACTTGGACTGTTCCTGTTTGTTATTAATGCCTGTATTATTCTATTAGCTGATAATTTAATTAGTGGTTTTGAGGTTTCCAGTTTTTGGACCGCTTTATTGTTCAGCATTCTGCTAACTGTTTTGCAATCCATTTTTTATGCAGCTTTAGGTCAAGATAAACAGGAATTGTAAATTATTTTTAACATTTACAATGAATTGAAACCCGCTAGCCCTGCTGAAAATCAGCACAAATAAACGGGTGAAACACAATACGTTAAAATACTTTGTTGGAGTGTAAAAAAGTAGTATTTTTGCACTCCAATTTTTATGTCATAATACAATGAATATTACAAGAGAAAATATTGATGCATTAAATGCTGTAGTAAAAGTAGATATTGCTAAAGAAGATTATAGTGGTAAAGTTGAAAAAATACTAACTGATTATCGTAAAACAGCAAACATTCCTGGTTTTAGAAAAGGTCACGTACCAATGGGAATGGTAAAAAAACAATATGGTAAAGCTGTATTGGTTGATGAGGTAAATAAATTACTTCAAGATGCGTTGAATAAATATTTAACAGAAGAAAAATTAGACGTTTTAGGTAATCCATTACCAAAGCCTCAAGATAATCTAGATTGGGATGCCGAAAAATTATCATTTGAATTTGAATTAGGTTTAG
>DIAL01000076.1:52946-53416 GCA_002414705.1 Flavobacteriaceae bacterium UBA5079 | reverse complement strand
ATTTGAATTTGAATTAGGTTTAGCGCCAGAATTTGAAGTAAACTTATCGCCTAAAAAAGCGATTATCGATTATAACATCACAGCTGGTGAAAAAATGATTGATGATCAAATTTTAAACGTTCAAAAGCAATACGGAAAATTAATTTCTGCAGATGTGGTTTCTAAAAATTCTGAAATTACAGGTGTTTATAAAAATGAAGAACGTGACATTGAAAACACGGTGACATTAACTTTGGATAAATTCAAAGGAAAAGCAACTGAAAAGAAATTTATTGGTGCTAAAGTTGGTGATGTTATTGCCTTAAAAACAAAAGGTTTATACGCAGATGATCATGAATTAATGCATGCTTTAAAAATCTCTCATGATGACGTTCATGGTTTAGAAATTGAAGTAACATTTACCATTTCAGAAATTAACGAACGTGAATTAGCAGAATTAAACCAAGAGTTATTTGATAAGTTATTTGGTG
>DIAL01000076.1:47497-52871 GCA_002414705.1 Flavobacteriaceae bacterium UBA5079 | reverse complement strand
AAGTTATTTGGTGAAGGTGTTGCAAATTCTTTAGATGACGTTAAAGAAAAAATTAAAGAGGATGCCGAAAAGCAATTCAAGCAACAATCTGAACAAAAATTACTAAATGACGTAACAGAGCATTTAGTTGAAAACACCAAATTTGATTTGCCAGCAACATTCTTACAAAAATGGATGCAAACAGCAGGTGAAAAAGAATTAACAGAAGCAGAAGCGCAAGAAGAATATGCTAAATCTGAAAAAAGCTTACGTTACCAATTAATTGAAGGTAAACTAATTACTGACAACAATATTAAAGTAAGCATGGATGATATTAAAGATCACGCCAAGCAAATGATTAAAGCACAGATGGCACAATTTGGTCAGATGAACCCTTCAGATAAAGAATTGGAAGACATAGCTGCTCGAGTATTATCAAACCAAGACGAAGCACGACGTATTTCTGAACAAATAATCAGCCAGAAATTATTAGCGCTATATAAAGAAAAGGCAAACATTAAAACAAAAGATATTACTTACGAAGACTTTGTAAAAGAAGTTTACGGAGACAAATAAGTATCAAGTTTTAAAGAATAAATCCTTATATTTAGGCGTTGAAATAATGAGTTTCAACGCCTATTTTTTTAAATAAAAAGGATTTAATAATAGAAATACAAGTTTCTTGGCAGTAGTCAGGATTTTAACCTTTAAAAAGACATTTACAATGAATTACGCAAATGAATTTGAAAAATTCGCTATAAAAGATCAAGGTATTAGCAGTACATATTACGATAAAATTATCAGTCACATGTACCCAACTAATTTAACGCCCAATATTATTGAAGAGCGCCAAATGAACATCGCTATTTTTGATGTGTTTTCTAGATTAATGATGGATCGTATCATCTTTTTAGGAACTGCTATTAATGATCAGGTAGCCAATATTATTCAAGCACAATTATTGTTTTTAGAAAGTACAGATTCATCTAAAGACATTCAAATATATATCAACTCACCAGGTGGAGGTGTTTATGCTGGTTTAGGTATTTATGATACCATGCAGTTCATCAAGCCAGATGTTGCTACTATATGTACAGGTATGGCAGCTTCTATGGGAGCTGTTTTATTATGTGCCGGGACTAAAGGAAAACGTAGTGGTTTAACACATTCTCGTGTTATGATTCACCAACCATTAGGTGGAGCACAAGGTCAAGCTAGTGATATTGAAATTACCGCGCGTGAGATATTAACCTTAAAAGAAGAGCTTTACAACATTATTAGTAAGCATTCTGGACAAGAGTACGACAAAGTGTATAATGATAGTGATCGTGATTACTGGATGAAAGCGGATAAAGCTAAAGAATACGGTATGATTGATGAAGTATTAGTGCGTAGTTAATTTTTAAAAAACGCAACTCAAAATAATAAATTTTTTAGTAGCCTAACCTTTATTGGGTTATTGAAAAGTTGAGATAATTGAAATTTATTAATTTATGGCAAAGGAAGAATTAGAATGTTCATTTTGTGGTAGGAAAAAGCCAGAAACCAGTATACTAATTGCTGGATTAGATGCGCATATTTGTGATCGTTGTATTGAACAAGCGCATGGGATTGTTGTAGAAGAATCCAAACAGACAGATAATAGTGATTTGTCTGCGGAATTGAAACTACGCAAACCACAAAAAATTAAAGCATTTTTAGACGAGTATATTATAGGTCAGGAAAACACTAAAAAAGTGATGTCTGTTGCGGTTTATAATCACTATAAACGTTTATTGCAAGCGCCAACTGATGATGATATAGAGATTCAGAAAAGTAATATCATTATGGTTGGACAAACGGGAACTGGTAAAACCTTAATGGCAAAAACCATTGCAAAGATGCTAAATGTGCCATTGGCCATTGTAGATGCTACGGTTTTAACAGAAGCAGGATATGTTGGTGAAGATGTTGAAAGTATTTTAACTCGGTTATTACAGGCTGCCGATTACAATTTAGAAAAAGCAGAAAAAGGTATTGTATTTATTGATGAAATTGATAAAATAGCCCGTAAAAGTGATAATCCATCCATTACTCGTGATGTTTCTGGTGAAGGTGTACAACAAGCACTTTTAAAATTACTGGAAGGAACCGTTGTCAATGTGCCACCAAAAGGTGGACGGAAACATCCAGATCAGAAATTTATTGAAGTGAACACCGAAAATATTTTATTTATAGCTGGTGGTGCCTTTGATGGTATTGAAAAAGTTATTTCAAAACGTTTAAACATGCAAGCGGTTGGTTATAGTGCGTCTATGTCTGACGAACGTGTAGATCACAATCATTTACTGCAATATATTATTCCAAAGGATTTAAAAGACTTCGGGTTAATTCCTGAAATTATTGGGCGTTTACCCGTATTAACATACATGGATCCATTGGATGCTAAAACACTTCGTGCTATTTTAACAGAGCCTAAAAATGCCATCATTAAGCAATACAAGAAGTTGTTTAGTATGGACGATATTGACTTTAATATTACGGATGGTGCGTTAGATTTTATTGTAGATAAAGCAATTGAATATAAGCTAGGTGCTCGTGGATTACGTTCCTTATGTGAAGAGATCTTAACGGATGCCATGTTTGAAATGCCAGGAAGTAATGAAACCGAATTAAAGGTGACGAAAATTTATGCTGAAGATAAAATAAGTAAAACAACCTTAAAGAAATTAAAGGCTGTTTCTTAATACCGTCAAATATTATAACAATAAAAAACCACGCAATTTGCGTGGTTTTTTATTGAGGTTGTTTTAGGATTAAAATTAACAATTTGGCATTATGTGTAAATCGTTATCTGATTAATAGCTCTGTAAAACTAATCCTTTTTCTGTAAGAAAATCAAGACAGACCTTATTATTAGATAAACCAACTTGTAAATTCGTTAACCGTATTTTTTTTGCAACTTTATAGGATAAAAAGTATTACCCATTTAATTTTAGAAGCGCATCTAAATAATCTCTAGAATTTGATAATCTCGGTACTTTATGCTGACCACCTAACTTATTGTTTTCCTTTAGCCAGTCGTAAAACAGGCGTTCACGAGCCACATGAATGGTTGGTTTATTTAACGTCATGTTGTTATAGCGTTTGGCTTCATAATCCGAGTTTAAGGATTTTAAAGCATTGTCAAACAGCTCATTAAAATAGTTAATGTCTTCTGGTGGTGTTTTGAATTCTATAATCCACTCGTGTGCACCTTTTTCTTTGCCATCCATAAAAATGGGCGCAGCTGTATAATCTACAATTTCGGAATTCGTTTTTTTGCAAACCTTTCTTAAGGCATCTTCGGCATTTTCAATAATTAATTCTTCACCAAAAGCATTAATATGGTGTTTGGTTCTTCCAGACACTTTTATTCTATACGGATTTATTGATGTAAACCGAATGGTGTCGCCAATTTTATAACGCCAAAGTCCAGCATTTGTGGTAATAATAACCGCATAGTTTGTATTGATTTCAACCTGGCTTAACGGAATTATCTTTTCGTCCTTCGTTCCATACGTATCCATGGGAATGAATTCATAAAAAATCCCGTAATCTAGCATTAATAATAATTCACTAGACTTATTTTGGTCTTGAATGGCGAAAAATCCTTCTGAAGCATTATAAATTTCATAATACCTGAAATCTTTTTTCGGGAGAATTTTCTTGTACTGGTCTACATACGGTAAGAAGCTAACGCCTCCATGAAAATAGACTTCCAAATTAGGCCAAATATCATGTAGATTATCTTTACCAGTAGTCTCTAAAACATTATTAAGTAAAACCAACATCCAGGACGGAACACCTGCAAGACTAGTTACATTCTCCTGTATGGTCTCATCAACAATAGCCTGCATTTTTTCTTCCCAATTACTCATTAAAGACACCTTATTGCTTGGTGTGCTGCTAAATTCTGCCCAAAAAGGCATATTGTCAATCAAAATAGCCGATAAATCTCCAAAAGCAGTTCCGTTTTCTTTATATAATTCTTTACTGCCTCCTAATCGTAAACTTTTGCCTGTAAATAATTGCGCGTTTTCGTTGTTATTTAAATACATACACAGCAAATCCTTACTGGCTGCATAATGACAATTTTCAAGCGAATCTTCACTAACGGGAATAAATTTACTTTTTGCATTGGTTGTTCCGCTAGATTTGGCAAACCATTTTATAGGTTGCGACCAAAAAATATTGTTTTCACCCAAACGCGACCGTTCAATCATGGATTGATAACCTTCATAAGAAGAAACTGGAACACGATCGGCAAACGTTTGATAACTTTTTATAGAATCGAAGCCATAGGTTTTACCAAATTCCGTGTCTTTCGCCTTATAAAGTAATTGTAAAAGTAGTTCTTCCTGAACTTCATTTGGGTATTTTAAAAACAAATCAATTTGATGAAAACGCTTTTTTAAAAACCAAGATGCAATAGAATTTACAATAGGAATTGGCATATTTGCAGTATATTTAATGAACTAAAAATAATACTTTTTTTTATGACATACCAAGGTGTTTTAACAAAAATGACAACGGAATTTACAGAACCTATTCAATACTACCTCATTTTTGAAAACGACTTTATCCATATCAATCAGTTGTTAGATAAAACTATTCAATTAGAATTTGTTGGTTACCAATGTTTAAGTTGTGGTTTAAACAAGCCTATTTACAGACAAGGTTTTTGTAAAAGCTGTTTTTTTGATGTCCCTCAAGCAGCCGATTGGATTATAAAACCCGAATTAAGTAAAGCGCATTTAGACCAGGAAGAACGTGATTTAGACTACGAAAAACGTGTGCAATTACAACCTCATATTGTGTATTTAGCCAATTCTAGTAATGTAAAAGTTGGTGTAACACGAAAAAGCCAAGTGCCAACCAGATGGATAGATCAAGGTGCTCATGAAGCTATTGAAATTGTTGAGGTGCCAAATAGATATTTAGCTGGAATTACAGAAATAGCCTTAAAAGATTTTGTAGCAGATAAAACCAATTGGCGCAATATGCTAAAAAATGATATTAAAGATGAAAATTTAGTAGAATGGCGAAATAGATTGGAAGTTTATATTCCGGAAGAAGCCAAAGCATATTATATAGCTAATAATACAGAAACACACATTATGTTTCCTGTGCATCATTATCCAATAAAACCGAAGAGTTTAAACCTTGTTAAAACCGAATCTTATTCTGGTAAATTAGTTGGCATAAAAGGGCAGTATCTTATTTTTGAAGACGATACCGTGTTTAATATTCGTTCCAACGAAGGGTTGGTTGTTAAACTTTCTATGGCATAAAAAAAAGCACGTATTAAAAAATACGTGCTTTTTTATATATTTTTAAAAAGACAATTAAATATCTTCTTGGTCTCTTAAGTTTT
>DIAL01000076.1:37413-47385 GCA_002414705.1 Flavobacteriaceae bacterium UBA5079 | reverse complement strand
TCTCTCTTAAGTTCTGCATTACTTTTACATTTCTATGCTTACGCTTGTAACGCTTTAAAGCACGTTCTATATTTTCTCCTTCTTTAATTTCAATTCGTAACATATTATTTTTCTTAAATTTAATGGGTGCTAAGGTAATCCTTTTATTGTTATTTTTAGACTGTTTTCTAAATTTTAATTAAAACTAGTATTTTACCTCAAAACCGGTTAGTTTATACTGTCTTTTTTCTTCTTCTTTTTATTTAGAAGACCTCCTAATATATTTTTAATGGCATCTTCAGTATTTGAGGTATTCGTTTTGGTCGTGTCTGTTTTTACGCCAGTACTGTCCTTTGGTGTATTACTAGTATTGGAATTATTACTATTTGTTAATCCGCCTAAAAGATCGGTAATGGCGTTAGTACCTTGGTTTATTAATTTTTGTTTTTGGATTTCAATTAGCTGTTGTGTTAATTTAGTAACACTAGAAGATAAATCGGTTGAAATTTTTGGACTTTTAAAGGTGCCTTTTACGTTTGCTGTAACTGGAATGCTGATTTTGTTCACTTCGGGATCATTAATTTTTCCTATTAAGCGATTTACATCACTTCCTAAATATTTTGCAGGTACATTAAATGCTAAATCATAGTTCATGGTTTGATCAAAACCGTGACTTCCGCCAACGGCAATATCAATATCTTTATATTTTAACATGAATGGCTTAATATTTACTTGACCATCACTAAAAGTCAGGTTTGTTTTTAAATCCTTTAAGTCTAGTTTATCAATATCAATAAAATTTAAATTACTATCTAAAGCATTTAGTATTGGACTACTTTCAATATTCGTTTTTGTTGTTAGTAATTCTGCAAAGGCATTACCAGTAACCGAACTTAAAACAGGCGAAAACGAACTATCCAAATCACCATTCAATACAATATTGGTATTTAGTTTTCCTTCAAAAATCTTCGCAATTGGCGCTAATGCTTTTAGTAAATCTAATGTGTTGAAGGATTCTGTAATATCAAATGCATTGGCATTTAATTTCAGATTAAAATTTGGTGTATCTTTTTGTGTGTTGATATCTCCAGAAACGGCTAACGTTCCATCAAATAAATTAGTGGTCAAATTGTTTAAAGTCGCTACTTGATCTTTAACAGCTAGTTTTCCTTTGGTATTTCTCAACGTAAGATTATCATAAATAACGGTTTTAACATCCGCATTAATAGTGCAATCTAAAAACGCTGGAATTTTAAGTGGTACGCTTGCATCTGTTGTTTTTTTTGTTTTGGCTTCACCTTCAACTTCTTCAGTAACCATAAAATCGCTGATATTAAAAGTGTTGGATGTCATATTGAAATTTCCTTGAAGATTTTTATCACTTAAAAGAAAACCCAATAAATTAGTGATGGTTCCATTCGCATCTATATCACTTTGTCCAGATTTAGCTTCAAATTTATTCAACATAACAACACCAGGTTGAAACGTTAAATCCGCATTGGAAATGCTAATTGGATTCACAATATCTTCAGAAGCATATACAAAATTGCTAACCTGAACACGACCATTACTTTTTATGCGTTGAAACGCGTTGGTTTCAATAGCGTTCATATCAAAAGCTGTGTTTATCTTGGCTTTTAGAATACCGCTCAACTCATTTTCTAATTCAATTGGATAAGCTTTCGTAATATTCGCTAAATTTAAAACACCGTCCATATTTGCGTTAACCGTCATGTTTTCGGTTAAATTTCGTAACGTACCTGATGCATTAAATTGGTCATTATCTATTTTAAAATTCAGAATGCTAATGTCTATATACGTATCTTCAGATTTTCCTGTCGTGTTTTTAATACTGGTGTTAATGCTAATATTATCCACACGTTTTGGCAAATCAGGATATTTAAATGAGGCATTGTTGGATAAGATGTTAATGTCCATTTGTGGGACAGTTTCCTTTGAGATTAACCCGTTTATGCGACCAGTAATTTTAAAATTACCAGTCGTTTCTACATTCTCAATATTTTTAGAATAGGTTTTAGGAATAATCGCTAAAAACTCTTTGAAATCAGAACCTGAATTTTCAAAAGTGATATCCAATTGTTGTCCGTTTTCTAACTGCTGAAAATAGCCTTGGAACTCCAAAGGCAACTCATTTATATAGGCTTTATTCTCTTTAAATGTGTATTTGTTGTTTGGTAAATCCAGACCAATAATGGCATCTAATTTTAAGCTGTTATTACTTAAATATTTAGTGCTGTCCATGCTTAAACTAACATGTGCAGTTGTTTTAGTATCTAATTCTGAAACGTTGCCTGAAAAGGTTCCTTTCCCAGAATGGTTTAATTCCGTAATATAAAATATAGTGTTAACACCTTCGTCTATATAGGTTAAAGCACTATTGTCAATGCTATAGTCTTGTACGTCTAATGTGAAACTGCTGCTGGTTTCTGAATCCGTAGATATACCATCAGATTTTTTGGCAATATCATAATTAGTTTGTCCCATTTTATTTGTTTTAAGGACAATTAAGGCTTCATCAATATTAAATGTATTTATAATTACTGGGCCATCACTTGGCTTTTTAAAAAGTTCTTGGATAGATATGGTTAGCGATATTGATTTGATAGTCGCTAATTTTTCATCCTTAAAAGGCGCAAAATTGGTGATTTCCAAATCGCTTACATTTACTTGTGCTTGTGGAAAACTTTTAATAAAGCTTAAGTTAATATCGCTAAATTCTACGTTAGCATGCACATTATTATTGATGGTGTTTTTAACGATGTCTTTAATTTTTCCTTGGAAAATAAATGGAATAGTAACTAATAACAGAATAATAACAAGTAAGGAGATTCCAATAATCTTGAAAGCTTTTTTCATAAAAATTTTTAAGTGATAAGTTTGTAAGGATATACGTATAAACTAACAGAAAGGTTTCTAAAAACCAAAAGTTTAATAAAAGTTTAGTATTTAAAAGAGTTTAATTTCCTCGTTGATTTTTAGTTTAAACCGCTTTCTAAATAGATAAACACCAAGATATAAAAATGGCGTATCTAGTAAAGCAATTAAAACTTTAAATAGAAATCCTGCTATTAGTAACCCAGTAAATTTATTCCATTCAATAATATTAAATGAACACAAAAGCAATAAAATGGTGCTAGTATCAATTAATTGGGAGAAAAAAGTTGAAAAGTTATTACGAATCCATAAATACTTACCTTTGGTTAGTCGTTTCCAAAAATGATAAATTTGAATATCTATAAATTGCGCAAACAGATAAGCTAGCATACTTGCTAAAACGGCAATGGCCGTATTTCCAAAAACGGTACTAAATAAATCGTCACCAACAGGCGACCACGTTGTGGCTGGAACTGCATTAGCCGTGTAAATAATAAGCATGGAAAATAAGGAGGCAAAAACACCTGTCGTAACGACTTGATTAGCGGCTTTTTTGCCATAAATCTCGCTGATTAAATCTGTAATTAAAAACGTGATTGGGTAAGGAAGTATACCAACCGAAATTTCAAAAAGCTTCGAACCAAAAATTGTTATATTAATTGGATACCAAGAGAAAAATTTCTGAAAAATTAAATTAGAAACCACCAAAGAGGTGATAAATAAAGCCGCTAAAAGAAGGTAAATGCGTTGGGAAAGAAGCGTGTCTTTTTGGGTCATGAATTTTTGTGAATAAAAAGGCTGTGTAAATATAAACTATTAAATTTTCTTTTAGTTATTTTGGCATCTGTTATGACCCAACCAAACACCGTTTATATATCATTAGGAAGTAATCAAGGCGACCGTTTAAAGCACTTGCAAGATGCAGTAGATGTAATTTACAAGCGCATTGGAAAAGTGCAAATGATTGCCAAAGTCTATAATACACCTGCTTTAGGGTTTGAAGGAGCCGATTTTCTAAACACCTGTATTATTGTTAAAACAGATTATCCTGTTGAAACCGTTTTGGAAGATTTATTGCGAATAGAAACCGAAATGGGACGTGTTAGAAATGAAAGTGAGGTGTATGAATCCCGAAATATTGATTTGGATATTTTGCTTTATAATGATGCCATCATTCATACAGAATCATTAGTTGTTCCGCATCCGCAAATGGCGAATAGACGTTTTGTGTTGCAGCCTTTGTGTGATGTTGCTTTAAAAGAAAAGCATCCAACATTACATAAAACCATAGCCGAATTGTTGGAAATTTGTGAAGATAAAAGCACTATTGAACCTATTAATATTTGGTTGAAAAATCCGAGTAAACAATATAATCTTTCTAACTACAATTATATTGCAATTGAAGGGAATATTGGTGCCGGAAAAACGAGTCTGGCAACTATGATTTCAGCAGATTTTAATGCGAAATTAGTTTTAGAGCGTTTTGCAGATAATCCATTTCTGCCCAAATTTTATGAAGATGCCAAGCGTTATGCATTTACATTGGAAATGAGTTTTCTGGCCGATAGATACCAACAAATAAGTGATGATTTATCGCAATTGGATTTATTTAAAGATTTTATTGTGAGCGATTATGATATTTATAAATCGTTGATATTTTCAAAAATCACCTTGCCAGAAGATGAATTTAATCTTTACAGGCGCTTATTTTACTTAATGTATAAAGATATTGCCAAGCCCGAATTATATATTTATCTGTATCAAAACACCCAACGCTTGCAAGAGAACATTAAAAAGCGTGGTCGTGATTATGAGCAAAATATTCAAGATGAATATCTAGAGAAAATTAATGCTGGCTATCTTAATTTTTTGAAAAACCAAGAGGAATTGAACGTGAAGATTATTGATATTTCTAATCGCGATTTTGTAAATAGTCGTGAGGATTATCTATGGGTTTTGAATGAAATTGCTTCGGTTGCACCAAAATCGGAATAATAGTATCGTGAAAAAAGTGTTTAGCTTAAAGGAGAATTTTTAGCTGCGCTCTGAATAACAATTTGTTTTTAAATAAAACGGATTTTGTCATACAGAAGGAAGTATCACTGAAGCCTCTCTTTTTAGAATCACTAATAAGATTCTTCGCTCTACTCTGTATGACAATTTTATCTGACATAACTTCGATTGATCTTCAGCTGTCTTCAATCAAAATATATTTTGATTGAAGATGCCAAACGTATTTTTAAATATTGTAACGAGAAGTAACGTGTTAAACTCTAAAAAAATGGACTACCAAAAAATAACAACCCAAGATATTTTAATTATCGGTAAAAAAGCCCAATTGTCATTTATAACAAATGGTGCAGGAACAGGAAATTTAGCCAGACAGTTTATGCCACGTTTAAATGAGATTTCTAATCGGGTAGGGACTTACAGTTTTTCCATTCAGAATTATAAGAGTTTTAATTTAAAAACCATGACGCCTGAAACCCTTTTTGAAAAATGGGTAGGTGTTGAGGTGTCCAATATAGATTCCATTCCAGAAAACATGGAAACGTTAATTATTCAAGGTGGTGATTTTTTGGTGTTTCCCTTTCAAGGCTCTGTTGATGAATTTGTAACATTCTGGCAAAAACTTCATACGGAATGGTTGCCAAATTCTAATTATCAATTAGATAACAGGCCACATTTTGAAAAGCTACCAGCTGGTTACAATCCCATGCGTGATGATAACCAAGAAGCTATTTGGATTCCCATAAAATAATATTTTCTAGCAACCATCAGCCAAACCAAATGATAGCACAAGCACATCATCCATAATAGCGTTATTGGCATTTTTAGCGGGAACCCAGTTACCAGGAATGCCTTTTACTAATTTAATTAGGTTTTTGTCTATTTCAGGATAATTGGTGGTTCTATCTAGATTTACGTTTTCTATTATGCCATTTTTAGTAATGGTAAAGGATACTTTTACAGCGCGTAATTTTTTAGTATCTATAGAATTTGTGTTTTCTAATTTGTTGGCATTAACGTAATCCATTAATGCTTTAAAGCCATCAGCATATTTTGCTTTTGTTTCGGGAACAACGGTATAATGAGGTCCAAAATGTGGTGCTTCATTTTCGTAAATCATGGCGTTTGCTTTGATGTAATTCACACGAAATAAAAAGTGTTCTGAATAGTCAATTGTCTGTAATAACTGTTTTTGAGAATCACTCAATACGTCCGAATTCCCATACGCACGAACATCCGTTTGAATGTCGTTTTTAATCAGGATGACTTCTGTACTGTTAATATGTACAATGTTTTGTGAATCTTTCTCTGAAATAAAATCGTGTATAGTTGTTGCAGCTGCTATTTTGCTTTTTGTAATGGATTCAAAACGACTATTAATATGATAGAAAAAATCGAGTGGTTTATTAATGTCAATCTTTAAAACAGGTACAGCTTCAGGAATTTCTTCTTGTACAGATTCGTTAACTGTTTCATGTATAGCAGCAAGATTAGATTGGTCTGGAGAATCTTGGTTCCAATTTATAAAACTAAAAGTTGCAAGGCTTAAAACAATAAAAGCAATACTGAATGTGGCGACATGTTTTTTCATAATTAAAATAATTTATCTGATTTGCTTTCAAATGTATGTGATGAGCAAGCATAATCACGAATTATAATTGTAAAAAAAGTGTCAAATTAGTGTGAAGATGTACTTTAGGTATTCATTTTACTAAACACATCCCAAACAACCACTCCACAACTCACCGAAATATTTAGTGAGTGTTTGGTGCCATATTGCGGGATTTCTAAAACCACATCACTTGCCGTTACCACATTTTGGGCTACACCTTTTACTTCATTACCAAAAACCAATGCGTATTTAGTGTTCGGTTTTGGTTTAAAATCGTTGAGCATGGTAGCATGTTCAGCTTGTTCAATAGCGCAAATTTGTACGTTCTCGTTTTGCAATTTGGTTATCACATCAAGTGTATTTTCGGCATATTCCCAGTCAACGGTATCTGTACTTCCCAAAGCGGTTTTATGAATATCCTTATGTGGTGGTTGAGCAGTAATACCACACAAATAAATTTTTTCAATTAAAAAAGCATCGCTCGTTCTAAATACGGATCCAATGTTATTCAGACTCCGAATATTGTCTAAAATAATAATAATGGGTGTTTTTTTGGTGTCTTTAAATTCATCAACACTCAATCGGTCTAACTCGCTATTTTTTAACTTTCGCATGTTTATGTTTTGTAATAATTGTAAATAACTTATGGAAACTTGGGTTTAAAAACCTTAAATAAATAAGTACTTTAGCAATCCTAGAGTTGAAGCAAAAGTAATACATAAAAATCAGTTAAGCAGTGGCTAAAAAAGCAAAAAAGGAAACACCGTTAATGAAACAGTATAATGCTATTAAGGTGAAATATCCGGATGCATTACTCTTGTTTCGCGTAGGCGATTTTTATGAAACCTTTGGTTCCGATGCCGTGAAAGCTGCTGGAATTCTTGGTATTATTCTAACCAAACGTGGCGCTGGTAGTGAGAGCGAAACAGAATTAGCTGGTTTTCCACATCATTCTTTAAATACTTATTTGCCAAAACTGGTAAAAGCAGGTGAGCGTGTGGCTATTTGTGATCAACTAGAAGATCCGAAACTTACAAAAAACATTGTAAAACGTGGTGTTACCGAATTAGTTACACCTGGAGTTGCTTTAAATGATGAGGTGCTGAAATCCAAATCCAACAACTTTTTATGTTCGGTGTATTTTGGGAAATTGCATATAGGAATTTCGTTTTTAGATATTTCAACAGGCGAATTTTTAACATCTCAAGGAAATGCCGAGTATATTGATAAGCTACTTCAGAATTTCAATCCGAGTGAAGTGCTAGTTTCTAAACAAAAACGCATACTTTTTAATGATACGTTTGGTTCTGATTTTCATACCTTTTATTTGGAAGATTGGACCTATCAAACCGATTATGCCAATGAAACCCTCATCAAACATTTTGATACTAAAACGTTGAAAGGCTTTGGTGTCGAAGATTTGCAAGAAGGTATTATAGCATCCGGTGCAATTTTGCATTATTTAGGTGAAACGCAGCATAATAAATTACAACATATTACAGCAATTAGCAGAATTGCAGAAAATGATTATGTGTGGATGGATCGGTTTACCATGAGAAATTTGGAATTATATCATTCCACCAACAACAATGCAGTAACCCTGCTTCAGGTAATTGACAAAACCATTTCTCCCATGGGAGGACGTTTATTAAAACGTTGGTTGGCATTGCCATTAAAGGATGTTGTTAAAATTAAGCAACGTCATGAAGTGGTGGATTTTTTAAGTAAGAATAAACCCATTCTTCAAAAAACACAAAACCATATTAAGCAAATTGGCGATTTAGAACGCTTAATTTCAAAAATTGCAACGAGTAAAGTGAATCCTCGAGAGGTTATTCAACTTAAAAATTCATTAGAAGCTATTGTTCCTATTAAAGAAATTGCATCCAGTTGTGATAATGATGCTTTAAAAGTGATTGGCGATACGCTTCAAAGTTGTGAGGTATTGAGATATAAAATTTCAGAAACCTTAAATGAAGATGCGCCTGTAAATGTGCTAAAGGGTTTTACTATTGCTAATGGGTTTTCGGAAGAGTTAGATGAACTTCGAGGTTTGTCTTCATCTGGAAAATCATATTTAGACAAAATGCTGAAACGCGAAAGCGAACTTACCGGAATTACGTCACTTAAAATAGCTTCCAATAATGTATTTGGCTATTATATTGAAGTCAGAAATACACATAAAGATAAAGTTCCTGAAGAATGGATTAGGAAACAAACCTTGGTGAATGCTGAACGTTATATTACGGAAGAACTCAAAGAATACGAAGCCAAAATATTAGGTGCTGAAGAACGGATTTTAGCAATAGAGCAGCAGCTATTTTCAGATTTAATCCAATGGATGACACAGTATATCAAACCCGTTCAGCAGAATGCGTTTTTAATTGGGCAGTTGGATTGTTTGTGCGGTTTTGCACAATTAGCAATGGATAATAATTACGTATATCCAGATATAGATGATTCCTTCGATTTAGAAATTAAAGATGGTCGTCATCCTGTTATAGAAAAACAGTTACCACCAAGTGAAGCTTATATTTCAAACGATGTGTATTTGGATCGTAACAAGCAGCAAATAATCATGATTACTGGACCCAACATGTCAGGTAAATCTGCTATTTTACGTCAAACAGCTTTAATTGTATTATTAGCGCAAACAGGAAGTTTTGTTCCAGCCAAATCAGCTCGCATAGGGTTGGTTGATAAAATTTTCACACGTGTAGGTGCTTCTGATAATATTTCCATGGGTGAATCCACCTTTATGGTAGAAATGAATGAAACCGCTTCTATTTTAAATAATTTATCGGAACGCAGTTTGGTGTTGTTAGATGAAATTGGTCGTGGTACTAGCACCTATGATGGTATTTCTATAGCTTGGGCAATTAGTGAATACTTACATGAGCATCCTGCGAAAGCAAAAACGCTTTTCGCTACGCATTATCATGAGTTAAATGAAATGACAGAAACGTTTGATAGGATTAAGAATTATAATGTTTCAGTGAAAGAGTTAAAAGATAATGTGTTGTTTTTACGAAAATTGGTTCCAGGCGGTAGTGAACATAGTTTTGGAATTCATGTTGCAAAAATGGCAGGTATGCCACAACAGGTTTTACATCGCGCAAATAGCATTTTAAAGAAGCTTGAAAAATCGCATTCTAGTGAAGAATTGACAGATAAAGTGAAAGGTTTGAAAGATGATGAGATGCAATTGAGTTTTTTTAATTTAGATGATCCGTTATTAGAAAACATCAAAGAAGAAATTTTACATATTGATATTGATACACTTACACCTGTGGAAGCGCTTATGAAACTCAACGAAATTAAGCGCATGTTGGTTAAGAAAAAGCACGCATAAAATAAATTGTATTATTTTTTAAAAAAGGCTTTGCAATTCATATAAATATTTTAAATTTGCAACCGCAATAAGCAATATTGCAAGCTTACTTTAAGTAAGCACGTTCACTAAAAAATTGCGAAAG
>DIAL01000076.1:31469-37320 GCA_002414705.1 Flavobacteriaceae bacterium UBA5079 | reverse complement strand
ACTGCGAAAGTAGCTCAGGGGTAGAGCATCACCTTGCCAAGGTGGAGGTCGCGGGTTCAAATCCCGTCTTTCGCTCTGAAAACTTTTTTTAAAGATAAATTCCAATGCTGAAGTGGTGGAATTGGTAGACACGTTGGACTTAAAATCCAATGTCCATTAGGACGTACGGGTTCAAGTCCCGTCTTCAGTACAAGAGAAAACCGTAATATAGTTGTTAATCAATTATTTACGGTTTTTTTATTTCTAATCTAGTCAGTATTTAGTCAGCCGTTTAGAAAAAAGTAAGGTTTTGTAAGATTTTTTAATTAGATTTTTAAGTTAGAATACTTATCTAATAACGCACCAATTTTAAAACTTCTTAATCTAGCAATAGAATCACTTTCAGCCTTATAAATGTTTTTTTCTTAATAGGTAATGATAAACATTTTGGTTACCAACAGTTATGGCATAAGCCTGCAAAAATTCATAACCATGTCCGTTCATGAAATTAAGTGCATCAATCATTGATGTAAAAATTATTTTTTTACCATTCCCATCTGTTAATTGAGTATCTCTACTTTGAGTGAAATATGTTCTGTCTTGTCCAAAATCTATTTGAATTGTAATTTTTGCACTCAAAAATTTCGATGTACCAACAATTCGCGCATACTCTACGTTAATATCTTTCATCGGATATCCATTTATTGAAACCTCACCTGAAGCATTTTCAATTCCTGCCTTTCTATCTTCTAATTCTTTTTGACGTTCCTCTTTTGTTTGCCCAAACATATTAAATGTCAAAAAGATTGTTAAAAGTGTTATTAATAATTTATTCATATTTATTTATTTTAATTATTCCGTTACAAATTACTAAATAAGCAGAATAATACATTCCAAATTTGATTAATAATTCATATTTTCACCTTGACTTTAATATTTATTTAAATGAAAAAATTCCTATTGATAATTTGTTTGTTATTGAATTTTTCTAGTTTTTCGCAGTCAATCGAATTTGAAAAAATCACAGAAATAGACAGTATTGTAGCAAAAGAAATTCTATTCAACCGTTTAAGTAGTAGGCTTTATGAGTATTTTGATGGACAGAACAACTATGAAAAAAATATAATTCAATCAGATAAGGATTTGGGTGTAATTAAATTCAGACAGGTAATTAGATACGATCCAGGTAAAGCAAGAAGTGATATAGGTTATGTTTACTTTAATGTAAACGTTTATTTTAAAGATGGAAAGTTTAGAATAATATTCTCTGATTTTGTTCACGAAGCACCAATTTCATATTATGAGATAACAGAAGATGAAGAATATCCCCATGAAAAGAGAGATTGGTTAAAATTCAGAAAAAAAGGTTGGGTAAAACTTAAAGAATATTTAGAAATAGAAATGCCTAAAAAATTTCCTATATATGAAACTATGATTTTAATACCCATCGAACAAGAAAAGGATTGGTAATTCAAATTTATATAGTTAAGTGTTTTTAAGCGTAAAAGTCCTTGAAAACGTGTAGTATTCTTTTAATATGTGCATATTTCATTTATTATAATTTTTTACCAAAATCTTTAGAAATATCAAAAATTTTATGTGTGTAGGTGTATAATCTGCTGTTTTTATGTCATAAGGGGGGGTAGGCGTGTTTCTTTTATATCAAATAGTCTTATTTGTTCGATTGGATATAACTTAACTTGTTTATTCTTTAAGTTGCAATGAGTATTTCTAATATTATGAGCAATCTCTTTTATTTCTGTTTGATAGTTAGTGTTATTCCACTTACTTGAAAGATATTTATTTCTTATCTCTTTATATCTTTTTAGTTCGGTCTTGTAGTAATATTTTAATCCTGTATGTGATAATAGAATACTATCTTTTTTCTGCATAGATATATTTAATCCCGTTACTAAACATCGGTTATATAAATGTGTGCCTGTTTCATCTTTATATATAGTTAAATCAGCACACTTTTTTAGTTTTGTGTAGGGTGTTAAATCGGCACACTTTTTTAGTTCTTGCAGTTTGTCAAACATTAGTTTTTTAACTTCTTTTTTAAGATGAGTTTCACAAGTATTTAAAGCATCATAATACAACTTAAAATTTTTTCTAAATACGTTTTTGCTTTTGTTTAATAGTTTGTGCCACTCAATTGGGTTGTTCTTCTTATTATGGTTGTTTAATTTGGTTTTAGTAAGTCCTGGTCTTGCTTGGTCGTCTATTATTAAAATCTTGTCAAACTCATTTAAAATAGTGTTTTCTAATGTTTGGTAATTACTAGGTTCTAGTAAGTCGTTGAGGTTTTTTATACCTAAACTTTCAATAT
Organism: Flavobacteriaceae bacterium UBA5079; assembly: GCA_002414705.1. Lineage (GTDB taxonomy): Bacteria > Bacteroidota > Bacteroidia > Flavobacteriales > Flavobacteriaceae > Algorimicrobium. The sequence continues at coordinate 35,012 of DIAL01000076.1, read as the reverse complement.
ATCTTTTACGGTTGCTTTTTACTTCAAATCTAAATGTGTTTATGTCGGTGTATTCAGGAAACTGTAAACCTTTAGCATAACATTTAATAATCTTATAGACGTTTGTTTTGCCGTTTCTGTTGGTGGTGGTACTATATCTACAAAATGAATATTTACTATCTGTATAAAACTGGTTTTGTTCGTGGTAGGTTAAAAGAATTAGAAAATCCTTAACACAAATAAGACTTTTTGGAATAACAATATTTAACCCAAACTCAATATTTATTATTTGTAATTCTTTAGCATCTACTTTGAACGTATTTATAAACTCTCGAAGTGTTTTAATACAGTCTAATACTGTAAAATCGTTTGCGTTGTGTAGGTTGTTGTTAAAATAATAATGAGGCTTAAAATAGATATATAAAGCGTGTTTAGTAAACTCAAATAATATGCCGTTGTATTGCTTTTTGTGTTTGGTGTGTATGGTTTCATTATCGAATAAAAGTATTTCACTATCTGAATGAAAGTATAAAAGAGAGTGCGACCAAAAATATTGCTTCAGGTCGTAGTTACTTACTTTTATTTTAATAAAGTCGATTGTCAATTTGAATTTAGTATCTTTGGGTTGTGGGTATGCGTTGCCGTATAACCTCAACATTTGAACAAATAAGAGAGGTTTTGAACGCCTCTCTTTTTTTTGTGCTATTGGTTAGGAATGGTTGAAGTTTCCTTTATGGATGCGTTTACAAGATTTAATACAGAATGTAAATCATTAGTGTAGTAGTCTTTAAAGTAATACACTATCATATAGTCGTAATTATCAAAAAATTTAATGATTATTAAATGTCTTTTATCCATTGCATCGCCTTTGTAAGTGTCTTTTTTAGGCGTTTTAAATAGTCCTGTAAGTCTAGGCTTAACCCATTTTTTGCCGTTGTGGGTTTGTGCCCAAAATAAAGGCGAAGATTTGGCACACATTCGGTCTTTACTAATATTTAGTAATTTTGAAAGTAAAGGTGTACCGTTTAAGGTGTCTTGTAGTTCATAATGTTTAACGCTCTTGTATTTCCCTACGCTAATTTCTTTGTAAACGTGGATTACTGGTTGTGGTGTTGCCGTATTCATAATGCGTTAGTTTTTAAGTTTAACTATTGCATTTTCTACATCTGTACGTAAATAAAACACACGACCACCAATTTGATGCGCTGTTAATATGCCTTTTTTAGTCCAGTTGTGAACAGTTGACAAATCGACTGAAAGCATTTTTGCGACTTCTTGTCGAGTTAAATACTGTTTAGGTTCTTTGGGTTGGAAGTGTTGTTTAAGGTCTTGTAATTGAGTTTTTACGCCCTCAATAATTGCGTCCTGAAGTTGTTCGGGTGTTACTTGAATAAACTGTACTGTCTGCATTTTTTAATATTTTAAGATTAATACTTTGCAAGTATAGTTTAGTGAATAGGTGTGTGTAAAAGGTGTGTAAAGTTATGTTTACACAATTCACATTTATTTAAGACTATCTAAATATTTTTTTATTATATCTTCTCTTATTGGTGTTCTTTTTAATTGAGTTCCATTGTATAACTCTCTTGCTGTTTGTTGATTACATCCTAAAATATGTGCCAATAAAATATGTTTTTCAGTTGCCGAAATTTTCATTTTATTGATGGTTTCATAAATATTAAAAATTTCATTTGCTATTTTATAACGCTCTGAAATATTTGGTTTTTTTCCATTAATTAAAAGAGAATTTTTTTTCTTGTCTCCAAATGCTTGGTTTTGTTTAGTTAAATTAAGCCTAAAAGATTTAATATTCAAATCATCAAGACGCCTATCTAAATTTGTTAATTTTAATGGGATCTCTTTTTTAAAATTATTTATTTCTCGGTGGAAAAATAATTCGATTGATTTAGCATCAGCATTTAAAAGCTTTTTGTGAAAAAAAGTCTTTAAATACTCTTTAATTTGTTCATCGTTAATGGTTTTATAATAATTTATTTTATCTTCCACCTCTTTGCTTTTATAATTTAAAAAGTCAATTTCATTCTTATTGATGTTTTCTTTAAGATATTTTTTTAATTCTTTATCGTATAAATATTCATTGTAATTACGTGATTCTAAATTCATAATATTATTGGTTTGATACGTTTTTTATTACGTTTAGTTGTGGTTCTTTTTTCTCTTTTTGAGCCTGTAAGGTATAGAAGTCTGCAATTTGTTGCGCATAGTCTAAAGAGTTTTTTCCTATGTAGTTTAAAAACATCTTTTCGGTACTGTGTGCCGTTATTTGCATTATTAAAGGCGTTGGTAATATTCCGTATTGGTTTGTAGCAAAAGAACGTCTGCAAACGTGTGAAGTTATTAATTCGTGTTTTTGAAACGTGCCGTATTTTTTACGTTTGTGTTTATTGCCTTCGCCTTCTTTGGTTACTTCAATAATTCCACCTTTGATTTTTTCGTTAATTTTTGAAAGTCTGCATACTTCTTTAATATGCTCATTTAATTTCTGAATTGAAATTTTATAAGGTAGTCCAGTTTCTAAAATGTCTTTTGTGGTTTGTAATACTGGTATGGTTATATTTTTGCCTGTCTTTTGTTGTTTCAGTTCTATAACTTCATAGCCGTTACGAATAACAAAATTATTTTCGTTGAGGTTTAGCAAGTCGCCACCTCTTTGCCCTATGTTACAGCCTAATAACAACCATTTACGAGCGTTTTGTAATGCTTCATTTGTAATATCGGTTTTGGCTATTGTTTCAAGTTCTAAAGGCGTTAAATAAATAATAGTTTCGTTCTTGCTTTTAGTACTATCAATCTTTCTTAATTGTGGGTGTGTTTTTATTCCTTCGGTTTCAGCATCAAAACAAACAGTTTTTAAGTCTGCTATTTTTTTAAGTGCGTAACTCTTTGAATACTTTTTATCGTTAATAAGATATTTTAAAAAATCGTTTGCAAATTTTACATTTACTTCTTTAACCTTGTAACTGTTTTCTTTTTGGTAATCTGTAAATATGTTTTTAAGTGAAGAATAAGCGTTTTTTCTGCTTTTTGATAGTCCGATACCACCTTTAGCATTTTTGCGAAAGTCTGCGTTATTAAATAGGTTTTGTATAGCATCTACAATTAACTCACTTTGTTTGTTTTCTGTGATGCGTTCAAAATGTATATCGATTTGATGTTTAAGCCAGTCGCCTGTAACCTCAACGCCTTTACTATTTGCATCATTAACCTTGTCCAGTACAAAACCTTTTAACTTTCTTAAATCTGAAGTTAGATTTTTTTCATCTGAATAGTTTTGTTTTGGTAGTCCTTTGTCGTTACTCCAGTTTTTAGGATTAAAACTTAATCCAGTTTTACGCTTTAGAGTTTTTGACTTGCTTAATGATAATCTTAAATAGATAGGTGCATTATCTGACTTACTTTGAAGTATAAATTTAATTGTTGCCATATTTTTGAACTTTTGAACATTCAAATATAACGAATATTTTTAATCTAGTCAGCGTTTAGTCAGCATTTAGTCAGCCGTTTTAAATATCATTCGATTTTATTACATTTTTAACAGTTACA
>DIAL01000076.1:24622-31355 GCA_002414705.1 Flavobacteriaceae bacterium UBA5079 | reverse complement strand
CTTATATCGATTTTATTAATAGTTTGTAGGTTTTTAAAGGGTTTCAAAAAGTGTTAAAATAGTGGGTTTCTTGTCCCGTCTTCAGTACAGATGAAAAGCCGAAACGAAAGTTTCGGCTTTTTTGTTTTAAGAATATACTGAAAAGTAGGCTTTCCATCATATTTTTAAAGTTCAATAAATTAGTAATATGTAGTTTCAATATATAATGCCTCAATTATTAAGATTAACTTAAAAATAAAGTGGTTAGAGTTAAAACCCAAACCACTTTATTTTTTCAAAATAATTGCCAACGTTATTCTTTCAAAATCTTTTTGTTTACCATGTCATTATCTTGGTTAAAAACTTTCATATGATAAAGACCAGATGAATAATCACCCATATCTAATGTGTATGTTTTTGAATTTAAATCTTTTTGAAATAATAGCTTGCCTGTCATACTATATAGTTCTATTTTTAAAAGTGAACCATCCTCTAAACTTATATTTACTATATCATTTGTTGGGTTTGGGTAAACACTTGCGGTCAATTTTTCGATAGTATCAATAGATAAAACAGTAGTGCCTACAGGTTCATTGACAAATGCCCAACTATACGTAGAAAATGTTGTATATTGGGTTTCTTTCCAATACAATTCACCTTCGAATAAACACGCAATCCCTGCTGTAGTATTAGTTAAAAGTGCTTTAACATGCATTGTTTCGGTGGTAGGGATGTTATGATTAAACATAAAATATTGATTGCCAACTATAGTATCTTGTAAAATAATATTGTCAAGTGAATCTGTAACCTCCCACTCGATAACATTTTGAGCGGAAGGAAAAGCGAAGTAAAAACCTGAATGGAAAATATTGACCATATTAGGAACAGAACCTACATTTACCGCCATACCTCCTGGGCAAGTTGTTTGTGCATTTGAAATTTGAGATAGCCCTAAAACTATAGCTAGTGTGAAAATAATTTTTTTCATAATAATTAATTTTTAAATTGAATTCAAATATGCGATAATGTTATCTTTTATTATTCACGCCTAGCCGTGAAATTGCAATTATCATGTGTAAAAGTGAAGTTTAAACCCCTATTTTAGGGTTATTTGATGATTTAATTGCTTCTAACAATAATAAAATTTTCTTGTATTTAGATTCTTTAATTTCGAAATATTCATACATTCTTCGTAATGAGGAGCCTATTCCATCTACACTCATATTAGCCTTATCGGCTATTTCTTTATTACTAAGTGCGGGGTATTCCAATAATATTGTTAAAACGTTCCAATCGGTTTCATTTAATTTTCTGCTAATAGAATGCTCTATTTTTTCTCTGACCAATTCAAATTTACTTGAAACAACCAATAATTCTTTATTTGCATTACTTTTAAGTTTCTCAATCTCATCTAGCAGTAAATCTCGTTTCGCTTGATTTTTCTTAATATGAAAACGGAAGTAAAAAAATAAAATCAGAAATATTAACCCACCAATTAGAATAAGGAAAAAAATTGATTTTATTTGTTTTAATTTTAATTGTGCTTCTTTTTTGTTGGCCAATAATTGATTGTCAAATAGTTTAGCTTTATAATCAGCTTGTAACGCATCGCTAACAATTACGGTCTTATTTTTATCTATTAAAACACTATCTGAATATATCAAATATTGCTCATTCATTTGCAAGGCTAGTTCGAATTTTTTTTGTTTTTTGTAGCAATTATATAAGAGTTGAAACAATGCAGATTTATAGGATTTATTTATTCCCTCAAGTATTGGTTCTTTTAATTCTTGAGCGATACGAAAAGCTTGTGCTACATCTGAATCTAAAACCAGTTCAGCTTTAAAAAGTTTAAAAGAGATGATTCTATCATTATTGCCTGTTTCAGTGAGTATTTTTATTCCTTTTTCTATCATTATACTAGCACTTTGCGTATTTCCGCTATTTTTATAGAAATACGCCATATGATAAAAATATTCTGGAAGATAATACACATCGTTTTTTGCTTTGAATAAGGAGTACGCCTTCTCAAAATGCTCTCTGGCAGTTTTAGTTTGCCCAATTTTAGTATACAAGACTGCTGTATTAAGCCAATAAAAACCCGCTTTTTCTTCCGCTCCTTCTTTCTCGTAAATAGTTATTGCCTCGTTGTAGTATGGCAAGGCTAATTTATATAATTCTACAGATTGGTATATGCCTGCGATGTTATTTAAAACATCAGCAACCCCCATGTTATTTTTTTGTGTTTTAAATAAGGCTAAGGCATCTGTAAAATTAGTAATAGCAGACTGGTAGTCCCCTTGTTGCTGAAATAAGCCGGCAAGGTTGTTTTTTGTAGAGGCTAATCCATTAAAGTTTTTCAATTCAGTATAAATGCCTAATACTTCTTGATATACCGGATTTATTTTATCTAATTTATAGCCAAGCATATAAAAAACAATAGCTTTTTCATTTAGTGCTAAAGCTTCTTCTTTTCTATTCTTTTTTTGTTTAGCTAATTTATAATGAAATTCAGCAAGTTTTAAAGAACTATCTGGGTAGCTTTGCGTATAATTGTGATAAAAATCATTAATAGCCTTAAAACGAACGGCATCTTGTAAAGATTTATTTTCCCAAATAATTTTTAATAATTCCCTTTTATCTTGAGAATAAGTCAATGATATGTTAGCAAAGAGCAGAATGGTTATTATAAGTCTTATCTTTTTCAAATTATTTTTTTTATAAATTATAAACTTCAAATTTTTAATATAAACTATATATATACATCAGTTTTTGAAAAAAAAGAAAGTTATATTTTTCTATATCATATCAAATATATCTAATTGAAAATAATTAAAAAAGGATTTTTTGTTTTAAGAGTATACTGAGAAGTAGGCTTTCCATCACATTTTACAGCAACAACTATTATAAACGACGTGTTTAATTTAGGGGCAACGTATCGTACGGATAGTACTATAGCTGGTATGGCAACGTTTGAACTTAATCAGCATTTAATTTTTGGTTTTGCATATGAAGTTAGCAGTAAAAAAGAGTTAGCTTCAGCACGAAATACCAACGAATTATTATTGAAGTATAAGTTTTAAATAATAGTCTAAAAAATAAGTTAATCTAGTTTTTTCTAGATAATACGTATAACCTTCAACCTTTTGGTTGGAGGTTTTTTGTTTTAATAATCGATTAGTATATGAAAATGATGTCTGTATGAAGACTACTTTAAACGTTATCAGTTTTTACAGATCCATCACTTAGGAGTTACATATGTTACGACCTGTCTTTATGAGATGCCACTTCATTTGTTAATATTCTAACATCTTCTTGCAACCGTTCTAGCTTGTTTAATAGGTTAGAAATAGCATGAATACCTTCAATATTAATATCCAATTCAAAATGAAAACGGATTAACTTTTCAATAGTCTGTATTTCGGTAACGTAAATACAAGGTGTTTCATTTTCTGTTGCAAGTTGGACTAATTCATATTCGTTTAAAGACATGATAAACGATTCAGGAATTTTATAATGCTGACAGAATTCGGTGATTGTAATAACGTTTTTTGTGTCCATGGTTATCGTAATTTTGATAATTCAGTGAATAATTCCTTTTCCTTTTCGGTAAGATTTGTTGGTGTTTTTATAGTGTACGTAATAAATAAGTCACCAAAAGCATCTGCTTTTTTATAAACAGGAAAACCTTTACCTTTTAATTTAACGCGTGTGCCATTTTGGGTTTCTGGTTTTATGGTTAATTTTACTTTTCCATCAAAGGTATCAACTGTAATCTGTCCTCCAAGAAGTGCCGTGTATAAATCCAAATCAACCGTTTTGTAAAGGTTAGCTTTGTCGCGTTGAAATGCCGAATTATTATTTATGGTAAAAGTGATGAATAAATCACCTTTTGGGCCATTATTGGCTCCTGGCCCTCCATGACCAGAAATTTTGATTACTTGTCCGTTTTCAATTCCTGCAGGAATAGTGATCCGTATGTTTTTTCCGTTTACGGTTAACGTGCGTTTATGACTTGCGTAAACATCCTTTAAATCTAATTGCAATTCGGCATTATAATCTTGCCCTCTAAAACCGGCTTGATTTCTAGAGCCTCTGGAGGCTCCTCCAAACATGGATTCGAAAAAATCAGAAAAATCGCTTTCGTTATATTGGCTAGAGTTAGAGTAACGTTGCTGGTTTCCGCCTCTATTTTGCTGTTGTTTGGCTTGCTCATACGCATCCGCATGCTGCCAGTCTTTTCCGTACTCATCATATTTTTTACGATTTTCCTGTTGACTTAAAACCTCATTAGCTTCATTTATTTCTTTGAATTTTTTTTCGGCTTCCTGATCGCCTGGATTTAAATCAGGATGATATTTTCGCGCCAGTTTCCGATATGCTTTTTTTATGGTTTGCTCGTTAGCGTCTTTTGGAACACCTAAAACCTTGTAGTAATCTATAAAAGACATAGCTTCTTATTTTAGTTATAATGAAATTATTTTTTATTTTTTTTTAATACAATACATGTTATTTCCGGACGCATTCCCAATCTGCCTGGAAATCCCATCCATCCCAAACCACGATTAACATACAAGTATTGTCCGTTTTCTTGGTATAAGCCAGCCCAATGTTTATACTTATACTTTATAGGACTCCATTCTTTCTTTCCCAAAGTGACTCCAGCTTGCATACCATGTGTATGTCCAGAAAAGGTTATAGCAATGTCGGTGCTTATAAGGACTTCCTCTGTCCAGTGAGACGGATCATGGGAAAGTAGTATTTTAAAAGGAATATCCTTTGCTTTTAATGTAGCCTTTTGCAAATTACCATATTGTTTAAAAGGCGGATTTCCCCAATTTTCAACACCAATAATGGCTAGTTTTTGATTGCCTACTTCTATTATTTCAGAATCATTTAAAAGCAGTTTAAAGTTATTGTCTTTAAAAAAATTGGTAATGCCTTCAAAGTTTTTTTGTTTGGCTTCTTCAGAAATCCATTGACTATAATCACCATAATCATGATTGCCTAAAACTGCATACATGTCTTTTTTTGCAGAAAGATGCCGGAAAGATTTTTTCCAGCCACGTAATTCCCAAGCGTAATTATTTACCAAATCGCCAGTAAAAAAAATGTAGTCCGGTTCTAATTCACTTATTTTTGAAAAGGCACGATCTAGAATATGGAACCGGTGATTAAAACTCCCTAAATGTAAGTCGGATATCTGAACAATTTTTAAGCCACTAAACGCTTCGGGTAAATGAGAAAAATTTATGGTGTGTTTATGGACTTTAAAATTGTAAATAGCTTTAAAAACACTGTAAACAATTACAAAAAACGGTAAAAACCCGGCAAATAAGCCTAATAATGGTATAGCTAGAAGCGATTCTCGTTCTGAGATTACATGATTAGTAATATATAAAACGCTAATAACAATGATGAAAATAATTTTAGGAATAAAGGATGAAATGGTTAAGCCATAAAGCGAACTAATTAAAAGTTGCCTGCGTTTCGGGTCTATAGTGTATAACTTTAATTTCAAAATAATTATTACCGTAATTAAACCAAAAGTGAAAAACCAAAAAAGCACATGAATGCTTTGCTTTAAAAAGCTAGACGAGATAAGATTAGTAATGGATTTGAGCCAATAGAAGGCTGCAAAATCTACCAGAAATATGGCAATGCAAAGTAATAATATGGTATAAAATGAATAGCTTTTCATAGCTTCATATTAGTAAAAATTGGTGTTTTAAAATCAAGAGTAAAATCATTCCTTAAAGATATAAATCATTAATATTTCTGAATCTGATATATATCATGGTTTGTAATTTAGAATTTCCATAAATTTAAATTAATAAAAAAGTGATACTAAAAGACAAATTTAAATGGCTGCTATTTTATTTCAAATACCATTAAAATAATTTTTTTCGGATTTTCTTTCAATCATGATAAGCAATTTACTCGTTATGAAAATAGCTTATTTTTTTAGAGAGATTAATTATAAAGTATCTTAAAAATAAAATGGTATTTTATGGAGCTATTCCATTTTTGGTTGTGTATAACTTAATGAAAAACAAGTAATAAAAAAATCTAAAAAAAATATAACAGATGAAACATATTTTGTTGCCTACGGATTTTTCCGATAATTCCTTTCATGCAATTGACTACGCTTTGCAGTTGTTTAAAAATGAAATATGTACATTTTATTTGCTTCATACGTATACTCCAGTTATTTATAATATGGATTATATGCAAACTACAGCTGCACAATTTGAGTTGATGGATACAGTTAAAAGTGCTTCTATTGAAGGGTTAAAGCGGTTTTCGGCAACGGTTAATAAAACATATAATAATTCAAATCATACTATAGAAAGTATATCAGCATTTAATACACTGAATCAAGAAGTGAAAAATTTAGTAACTGAAAAGCATATTGATTACGTTGTAATGGGAACTCAAGGCGCAACAGGTGCTAGAGAGGTGCTTTTTGGTTCTAATACGGTTCACTTATTTAAAGATGCCACTTGTCCTATTTTAGCGATCCCTACTTCCGCAACCTATAAAACTCCTAAAAATCTGCTATTTCCAACAGATTACGATATTCTATATCATGAGAAAAATATAGATCCAATACTGAATATAGCGAAACAGCATAATTCTAGAGTTCATGTGTTACATGTGTCTTTTGGTGATGCCTTAACGGAAACACAAAAGAAAAATCAGTCGCAATTAAAACCTTACTTTAATAATTTGAATCACGAGATTTATGATGTTA
>DIAL01000076.1:12013-24433 GCA_002414705.1 Flavobacteriaceae bacterium UBA5079 | reverse complement strand
TTTATGATGTTAGAGATGATGAAGTGTCTTCGGCTATTGTTAAATTTCAAGAAAGCACAGCTGTAGATATGTTGGTGATGATAAACAACAAACATTCATTTTTTGAAAATCTCTTTTTCAAGTCTAGAATTGACCAAATAGGTTTTCATATTGAGATACCGTTTTTAGTTATTCCATCATAAGTATTATAACGTTTGGTTTAAAAATTAATTAAATATAGAATGGAACAGGATTCGTTAAATATAGAAATCATAAAATCGTCTGGAGAGCGTGTTAAGTTTTCTTTGGAAAAATTGCGAGCCTCATTACACAGATCTGGTGCTGATAATGATGTAGTAGATCGTATTTTAAATGTGGTTCGCGATGAATTATATCAAGGTATTTCAACTAAAGAAATATATAATAGAGCTTACGCTTTACTTAAAAAAGAAAAGCGCTATTATGCTTCAAAATACAAATTAAAAAAAGCTATTTATGAGTTAGGGCCAACGGGTTTTCCTTTTGAAAATTTTCTAGCAGCTCTTTTAAAATACTCTGGTTATACAACCAAAGTAGGTCAGGTTTTAGTGGGTAAATGTGTGCCACATGAAATAGATGTAGTGGCTGAAAAAAATGGCGATACTACTGTTATTGAGTGCAAGTTTCATAGCGAAGAAGGCAGAAATTGTAACGTAAAGGTTCCGCTTTATATAGCATCCAGATTTGCAGATGTTAAAATGCATTGGGATACAAAATCACATAAAACAACGTTAACAGCTGGTTGGGTAGCAACAAATACACGTTTTACTAAAGATGCACTTCAATATGGGAAGTGTATTGGCTTGTATTTATTAAGTTGGGATTATCCAAAAAACGATGGACTAAAGGATCCGATAGATAGGTTAGGTTTATATCCTATAACCGTTTCTACGCTATTAACTAACCGGGAAAAACAATTTCTATTAGCACGAGATTTAGTGTTGTGTCGCGATTTAATTGGCGATGCCTTTTTTTTAGATCATTTGGGTATTTCTGAAGTCAGAAAATCAAAAATATTGCATGAAATTAAACAACTATGTCACCATGAAGAAAACACTAAATCAAGTTAAAATAACATTTTTAGGAGCTTCCAGAGTGGTTACAGGTTCCAAATATCTATTAGAAATAAGCGGTTTAAATATTATGGTAGACTGTGGCATGTTTCAAGGATTAAAGGAGTTGCGGGAATTAAATTGGCGCAATTTACCAATAGATGTGTCAGCAATAGACGTTGTTTTGTTAACCCATGGTCATTTGGATCATGTAGGTTATTTGCCTAGGTTGGTAAAACAAGGTTTTTCAGGAAAAATAATTGGTACATCACCAACGCTTGCAATAGCGGAAATTATATTAAAGGATAGTGCTAAAATTCATGAAGAAGAAGCTGAAAAAGCTAATAAAGAAAATTATAGTAAACATAACCCAGCTCTGCCATTTTACACTGTTAAAGATGCTGAAAAAACAATAAAACTTTTTCAACATCAAGCTTCAGAAAAGTGGCACAAACTATCAGAGTTTTGTAGTTATCGTTTTCAATATAATGGCCATATTTTAGGAGCAACCTTCATTGAATTGGATATATATGAAAAACGCTTCGTCTTTTCAGGTGATATTGGTCGTCAAGTTGACTATTTGTTAGACCCTCCAAACAGACCAGAATGGGCAGATTATTTATTCATAGAAAGTACGTATGGTAATAAATTGCATCCTAAAGAAGATGTGGAAGGAATTTTAGCAGATTTGGTAAAACAGACCATAAACAATAACGGGAACCTTATTATTCCTAGTTTTGCGGTAGAGCGTTTACAAACCTTAATGTATGTGCTTTGGAAATTATACAAGCAAAATAAAATACCAAATATTCCTATTATTATTGATAGTCCTATGGGACAAAATGTGTTAGAGGTTTTTAACCAATTTCCAACTTGGCATAAACTAACCCCTTCAGAATATCACGCAATGTGTCAGCATGTAACTATTACCGAATCTTATGCTGATACTTGGAAAGTTATAGATGATAAGCGCTCCAAAATAATTATTGCAGGTAGTGGTATGGTAACTGGTGGTCGTGTTTTAACATATTTGCAACAACTTATAGATGAGGTTTCTACAACTGTTTTGTTAGTTGGTTATCAGGCAGAAGGTACACGAGGTAGGCAATTGTTAGATGGAACTCACGAAATAAAGTTTTTTGGAAAATATTATCCTGTTAAAGCACGCGTAGCGCATTTGGAAAGCTTATCAGCTCATGCAGATCAGAATGATTTAATGCATTGGATGGGTGGTATAAAAAATATACCAGAAAAAGTTTTTTTAGTTCATGGAGAACTAGCTTCTATGGATGCTTTCAGGGTAAAAATACAAACAGATTTAAAATGGTCCGTTTGTATGCCTAAATTAGAAGATGTAGAAACCATAATATTATAAATGAAAAAAGTGCTCCGTAAAGAGCACTTTTTTATTAGACTTGTAGTAAAAACTAATTAGTCTTTCTTTTTTGTTAAGTCGCTAGCTTTATCTTTTACTGCGTTTGCAGCATCATTAGCAGCTTTTTCTGTTGCATCAACAGCATCGTTAACAGCGTCACCAGTTGCGTTAACAGCATCGTCAATAGCTTCACCAGTTGCGTCAGCAGCATCTTCCATAGCATCACCAGCTTCGTCCATTGCGCCTTCAACATCGTCAGCAGCATCTTCCATAGCTTCTTCAGCATCGTCAGCAGCATCTTCCATTGCGTCAGCAGCGTTATCCATTGTTTCTTCTACACCATCAGTGCTTTTTTCATCTCTACAAGAAGTGAAAGTTACACATAAGGCTAATAATAAAGCTGTACTTAATAATAATTTTTTCATTAGTTTAAAGTTTTAGTGTTAATTTAATGGTGCGAATTTAATAACAAATTATGAAACTTTGCATTTAATTTTAACATTTTTTAACAACCGTTAAAAATTCGCAGTTCCTTTTATATACGTATGTAGTTCATGATTTGGATTACAGCACCTGTATTTTTTTTTATATAATTAAAATTCTGATTACCAGAATTTTGTGCTTTCAGAGGGTTTTTAAAGAAATTATTTAGCGCTTCTTTTAGGTCTTCTTTGTTACTAATGGAAACCATACCGCCTTCTAAAATCATTTCAAAGGCTTCTGGAAACTTATCATAATGCTTCCCAATCACAATTGGAATGCCAAAAACGGCTGGCTCTAATGTGTTGTGTAATCCAGTAGATCCCATGGCACCACCAACATAGGCAATATCTGCATATTGATAAATTTTAGTTAACAATCCAATGGTATCAATAATAAAAACAGAGTAAGTATCTAATTCTTTATCATCTTTTTCGGAAAATAGAACTGTTTTCTTGGTAATAGATTCCTGTAGTTTCTGTATCTGATTCGCATTAATATTATGTGGCGCAATAATAAACTTCATGTTTAAATTTGTGCTATTTATATAATCAATTAATAACGTTTCATCTTCTGGCCAAGTGCTACCAGCGACTAAACAAAATTGGTTGTTTTTGAATTCTTCTATAAAATCTAAGTTATTATTCTGTGATAATTGACTGTAAACGCGATCAAAACGTGTGTCGCCTGTTATAGTTGTTTGATCATAATTTATAGTTTTTAATAATTTTTGAGTGTTTATATCCTGAACAAAAATATGTTCAAATGCAAAGAGTGCTTCACGCATAAATCCACCATAGAATCTAAAATAAGATTGGTCTATTCGGAACAAAGCAGAAATGAGTAAGGCTTTCTTGTTGCGTTTCTTTAATTCTAAAAGATAATTTGGCCAAATATCATATTTTACAAAAAAGGTTAATTCTGGATTAACTATGTCTAAAAAATGTTTAGTATTTTTAGGTGTATCTAAAGGTAAATACACGACAACATCAGCAATATTTGTGTTCTTTCGGATTTCATAACCCGAGGGTGAAAAAAATGTGAGAACAATTTTATAATCTGGATAAAGCGTTCGTAGTTCTTTAAAAACGGGCAAACCTTGTTCGTATTCACCTAAAGAAGCACAATGATACCAGAGTGTTTTTTTTGAATTATTTAGTGAATTTTCTAACACTGAAAAACTCTTGGAGCGACCATCTACACCTAGTTTAATCTTACTATTAAACAAAGCTACAATGGGTAAAACCAATTGCGCCAAAAACAGTCCAATGTTATAAATAATTCTCAATTCTTATTCTTTGATGCTAAAATACATTTCTTTAAAATAATTTCATTGGTTCGCGTTAATGAATTTTGTAATTTCGTAGCATATGAGAAAAATTCAAATGGTTGACCTCAAAGGTCAATATAACGGTATAAAGGATGTTGTGAATCCTGATATTCAGGAAATAATTGATAATACATCATTCATTAATGGACCAAAAGTCCATGAGTTTCAAAAAAATCTTGAGACCTATTTAAATGTTAAACATGTTATTCCATGTGCAAATGGTACTGATGCTTTGCAAATTGCCATGATGGGATTAGGCTTAAAGCCAGGTGATGAGGTTATTACTGCCGATTTCACCTTTGCAGCAACCGTTGAGGTTATTGCGCTTTTGCAACTAACTCCTGTTTTGGTGGATGTAAATCCAGACGATTTCAACATTAATATAGAAGCCATAAAAAAAGCTATTACGCCAAAAACGAAAGCTATAGTTCCTGTTCATTTATTTGGGCAAACTGCCAATATGGAAGCTATTATGGCATTAGCTGAAGCACATAATTTATATGTTATTGAAGATAATGCCCAAGCTATTGGCGCAGATTATACCTACAGTAATGGTAAAAAAGCGAAAGCTGGAACTATTGGTCATGTAGCGTCTACCTCATTTTTTCCATCAAAAAATTTAGGTTGTTATGGTGATGGTGGAGCCATTTTTACAAATGATGATGCCTTAGCACACACCATTCGTGGTATTGTAAATCATGGTATGTACGAGCGTTACCATCACGATGTAGTTGGTGTCAATTCGCGTTTGGACTCCATTCAAGCGGCTGTATTAAATGCTAAATTACCGCATTTGGATGCTTATAATAAAGCGAGACAAACGGCAGCCATGAAGTATGATGCAGCTTTTAAAGGGCAAGCGAATATTGAAATTCCTTATAGAAAAAGTACAAATTGTGAAGGCAATTGTTCAACTTGTGATTGTCATGTATTTCATCAATACACACTAAAAATCAAGAATATAAATCGAGATGGTTTGGTTAAATTTTTAAATTCGCATGATATTCCATGTGGTGTTTATTACCCAATTCCACTACATAAACAAAAGGCTTATATGGACGAACGCTATAATGAAGCTGATTTCCCAATAACCAATCAATTAATAGAAAGCGTTATTTCATTACCTATGCATACCGAATTGGATGATGAGCAAATCGACTTTATTACGTCAAAAGTTTTAGAATACATTAATGGATAAAATATTAGTTACAGGCGGTTTAGGGTTTATTGGCTCACATACCGTTGTTGAATTACAAAGTGAAGGTTTTGAAGTGGTAATTATTGATAATTTATCTAACTCTTCTATGGATGTTTTGGAGGGAATTACAGCTATTTCTGGTAAATCACCCATTTTTGAAAAACTGGAGTTGAAAGATAAATCGGCTGTTCAAAATTTCTTCTCAAAATATAAAGATATTAAAGGTGTTATTCATTTTGCGGCTAGTAAAGCTGTTGGTGAAAGTGTTCAGGAACCTTTAATGTATTATGAAAATAATCTAAATACGCTAATATATGTGTTGCAAGAATTGGCTGCAAAAACAGAGGCGAACTTTATATTTAGCTCTTCTTGTACCGTTTATGGTCAAGCAGATGAAATGCCAATTACTGAAAATGCAGCTATAAAACCTGCAGAATCTCCTTACGGAAACACTAAACAGATTGGTGAAGAAATTATAAAAGATACCTGTAAAGTAAAGCCTAATTTAAATGCCATTGCTTTACGGTATTTTAATCCTATTGGTGCGCATCCAACTGCTAGAATAGGTGAATTACCTATTGGAGTACCACAAAATTTAGTACCATTTATTACCCAAACAGGTGCTGGTTTACGAGATGCTCTCTCCGTTTTTGGAGATGATTATCCAACACCAGATGGTACTTGTATTCGCGATTATATTCATGTAGTGGATTTAGCCAAAGCGCATGTAGTCGCTCTAAAACGTTTGTTAAGTAAGAAGAATATAGCTAATTATGAAACCTTTAATATTGGAACTGGTGTTGGTAGTTCGGTATTAGAAGTTATTCATGCTTTTGAGCGTGTTTCAGATAAAAAATTGAATTATCAAATTGCAGATAGACGAATAGGTGATGTTATTTCCGCCTATGCAGATACAACCAAAGCAAATACAGAATTAGGTTGGGAAGCAAAATCTTCATTAAATGAAGCCATATTATCTGCCTGGAAATGGGAGAAAAAAATTCGTGGATTATAGAAGTGGATTATAGAAATTTACCTCTAAATCATGCATTTACTATATCATAATTATTTAGACGTTTCGTTGAATTTATGTTAACGTTATGCTATTTTGATTAGTGAATTGATATTATTATATTGATTAACAGTGTTTTAATAGTCAATTTTTGGATAGTATTCAAATCCTTTGTTACTTTGTACCAAATGATACGAGATAATATGAAATTGATTACAGTAAAACGCGAGACGAAAGTCGAAAAAAGATTCACGCCAAAAATGGGTGAATTGCTTACTAAAGTAACCTACATTAAAAAGCAATTTTTAAGTATTCCTGTTAAAACCGTTCACAAATATCGTGAAACGTATTACGGGAAAATTAAAGATTGTGAATCTTGCGAACTAGCAAGATAAATAGTTAATAAACGATCTTTTTTTAAGCTAAAACGTGTCGAAAGCATACCTAAAATATGACCTCGACACGTTTAATGCGTCTAAATTTGATATGTTTTTAAGAGGTTTCTTTAATGGTTTTTTTGCCTTTAAAACTTGCAAACAATAAAAGTCCCATTCCAAACATAACAGACATATCTGCAACGTTGAAAATACCTGTCCTAAAAACACCACTTAAATCTATATGAAGGAAATCGGTAACCGAACCATAAACTATTCTATCATATACATTTGCAACGCCTCCACCAACAATACAGCTGAAACCAATAAGTGAATTACGATCTAAACTTTTATTTGTAAGGATATAATATACGACATAACCTAAAACAACGGTTGGAAGTATTAATAATAAAATGATTCGCAAGGTTGGATTAAAATCGCTTCCCATTCCTAAAAATGCGCCCGAATTTTCTACGTTATGCAACGTGAAAATATCACCAATTATTGGTGTTTGACTGCCAGGAATAACATCAGCTCTAACAATAATTTTAGTAACCTGATCAATAACAATGTTAAATACTATTAGTAGGATAATCCAAGTGGTACGAGAGAGTTTCATTATGCTTCCGTTTCAAAAGTTGCAGCAGCCGTTTGGGCTTCTCTATTAATTTTCTTTACCAAACCTTGTAATACATTTCCAGGTCCTACTTCTGTAAAGACCGTGGCACCATCGGCAATCATTTGCTGAACAGACTGCGTCCATTTAACAGGAGCTGTTAATTGTGAAATTAAATTAGCTTTTATCATAGCTTCATCCATAACTGCATTTGCCGTTACATTTTGATAAATTGGGCAAATTGGTTTGCCAAAGGTAGTAGCTTCAATAGCAGCTGCTAATTCTTCACGAGCAGGTTCCATTAAAGGTGAGTGAAATGCACCACCAACTGGTAATACTAATGCTCGACGTGCACCAGCTTCTTTCAAGGTTTCACAAGCTTTATTAATAGCGTCAATTCCTCCAGAAATTACTAATTGTCCAGGGCAATTATAATTGGCTGCAACTACAATACCAGCAGTTTCAGCACATATTTTTTCAACAATAGCATCATCTAATCCTAAAACAGCAGCCATAGTGCTTGGCTGAATCTCACATGCTTTTTGCATGGCCAAAGCACGTACCGAAACCAATTTTACACCATCTTCAAAAGACATTGTGCCATTAGCAACTAATGCAGAAAATTCGCCTAACGAATGTCCAGCAACCATATCAGGTTTGAAAGTAGCACCCAAAACTTTGGAGAGTATAACCGAATGTAAAAAGATAGCAGGTTGTGTAACTTTGGTTTGTTTTAAGTCTTCAGCTGATCCCTCAAACATAATATCGGTAATATTAAAACCTAATATATCGTTTGCAGTTTCAAATAATTCTTGAGCTAGAGGTGATTTTTCGTAAAGGTCTAGTCCCATTCCTGAAAATTGGGCGCCTTGACCTGGAAATATATATGCGTTCATCTGATTCAAATTTTGATTGCCACAAAAATAGGAAATTTATTTATAGTCCCGATAATTATTGAGATACGTAGCCATTAAATGATTAAATAGACAATTTATGCAATTCCACAACAAACATTTTTTTTTGAATTCTTAAGAGCAAGCCGATTCTGCACAACGCTCGCCATCCATAGCTGCAGAAACAATACCACCAGCATAACCACCACCTTCACCACAAGGATATAATCCTTTGATTTGCGTATGTTCTAATTGGTCATTTCTAGGAATGCTAACTGGAGAAGATGTACGGGATTCAACACCAACAATGTTAGCTTCTTCTGTATAATATCCATGCATTTTTTCTCCAAAAGCCTTAAAGCCCTGACGTAAACGACTCCCAATAAATTTTGGCAATAAGGAGTGTAACGGTGCCGAATTTAAACCAGGTTGATACGAAGTAGAATTTAAACTAGTTGATAGTTTGCCGTTTACAAAATCCGTTAAACGTTGTGCTGGAGCTGCCTGACTTCTGCCACCAGCTGTAAAGGCTAGACGCTCTAAATCCTTCTGATATTCCAAGCCTTTTAAAACGCCAAAATGTTCGTATTTCTGTAAATCTTTATGAACATCTATTTCTACCACAATCCCAGAATTAGCAAACAAATTATTTCGTTTGGAAGGAGACATACCATTGACCACCACTTCACCATTAGCTGTAGCAGCTGGTACTATAAAACCACCAGGGCACATACAGAATGAATACACACCACGATCATTAACTTGATGCACCAAACTGTAAGAAGCGGCAGGCAATAAATCGCTTCGTTTACCACTACAGTGGTATTGAATATTGTCAATAATTTCTTGTGGATGTTCGGCTCGAACTCCCATTGCGAAGGATTTTGCTTCTAAAGCAATTTCCTTTTTATGCAATAAATAGAAAATATCTCTTGCCGAATGTCCTGTTGCTAATATTACCCGATTGGCTTCCATTTCATCACCATTCTTTAACTGAATAGCTTCAATGGCATTGTTTTTTATGGTAAAATCGGTTACGCGTGTTTCAAAATGAATTTCACCACCATACTTTAAAATGGTTTCACGAATATTCTGAACCACTTTAGGTAATTTATTGGTGCCAATATGTGGATGTGCATCTACTAAAATTTGATCGGTTGCACCATGATAGACTAGGTTTTCAAAAATACGTCGTACATCGCCACGCTTTAAACTTCGGGTGTACAATTTGCCATCGCTATAGGTTCCTGCACCACCTTCACCAAAGCAATAGTTGGAATCTTCATTAACAAAATGATCTTGGTTAATGGCTTTTAAATCCCGACGTCGGTCTTTTACATTTTTACCGCGTTCCAAAACAATGGGTTTAAAACCGAGTTCAATACAACGTAAAGCGGCATACATTCCTGCTGGACCAAAACCAATAATATGAATGGGTTTTGCTTTGGAAATATCTTTATAATCAAAGGTGTATTCCGAAGTTTCAGGAATAGGCTCGTTAATATAAACGGCCACTTTGTAATTGAAAATTATTTTAGGTTTTCGCGCGTCAATAGACTTTCGGAGCACTTTTATGCCTGAAATTTTATCGCGACTTATATCCAGAAATTGAGACGCTTTAATTAGTAAAATATCAGCACGTTCTTCTTCTACTAAAGTAACGCGTAATTGAATGTCTTTAACCATGGCGCGAAATTATGAAAAATCTGTGACGCTTTTCACGAATTATTAAATTGCTTTTTTTCTTTTGAAGAAAAGTGTGTTAGTTTTTAATGTAGGTTATAAATGAAAAATCGTAGACATGTTTGTCATCTTTTTGATGCCTTGTTTTCGTAACTTCTTTCCAAATTGAGGTGTCTATTTCAGGGAAAAATGTATCCGCTTCAAAATTTGCGTGCACGCGTGTTATTTCTAATTTATCGGCTAAATTGAGAGCTTGTTTGTAAATTTCACCACCACCAATTATAAAGGGTTGCTTATCTGTTCTGGACGCATCCAAAGCATCTTCTAAATTATTAACGACAATAACACCAGAAGGTGCTTGGTAATTTTCTTGACGTGTAATAACTATATGGGTTCGGTTTGGTAAGGGTTTAGGAAAGCTTTCAAATGTTTTTCGACCCATAATAATATGATGCCCATTTGTTAAGTTTTTAAAGCGCTTTAAATCGTCACTTAAATGCCAAATAAGTTGATTGTCTTTTCCAATGGCATTATTCTCGCCAGCAGCAACAATTATGGTGATTTCTGAATTTTTAGAAGTCGCTTTCAGACTTTTTTTTTCTGGAAGCGGAAAGTCCTTCTCAACCTGTGTTTTTAGTTCGGCAATGCGCTGTTTTTGTTTGCTTACCATGAGGTTTAGTTGTTTTTCTTCCCATTTAGAGCTTAATAATTTAGATGTAATAAACACATTAAACACATGATAAATAAGTAGAAACAACCAAATTGCTATGGCATAAACAAACCAATCAATATTAAAAAACGTAACGTCTTTGCCAATTCCTAAAGCGGTATTTGCTAAAATTAAAAATACAGATCCAATTAGAAATATGACAAAATGCGCATACAAGCGTTTTTTTTGTTTCATGCGTTCTTGAGCTGTTTTTAAAAGTTCTAGTTGCTCCTTATCTATTTCTGGTATCGTATTTTTTTTCTTTCCAAACATGGTTGACTGAATTTAAACAAATTTAGCTAATTTTTGGTGAATTAATAATGTGAAGTAAATTAGAAATAAATGGTCATTAAAAATTCGACAGGGAATTTTGCAGGCTTACCATCTATAGTACCAGGTACTTTCATTTTAGGCATGCGTTTTAAAACGCGAATGGCTTCAGCAGCCATGTCTCTTTTGTGTGCTTTTGCGGAAATATCTTCGGCTTTGCCTTTTTCATTTATATTAAAACTGACTTGAAACTGCGTGGTTTTATCTAAAGGAAATAAGACGTCAGCTAATTCATAGTTGATGCTGACTTTAATATAATCCATTATTTTTTCAATAGTACATTTTTTTAAATCTTCATTACTAACGCTCTTTTTGCAGCCGCGAAACATCGGGTATTGCGTGTTTTTTGAGTCTGGAGTAAAGGTTTGTTGCGCAAAACTTGTTAGGCTAAAAGCGAAACAAAGTAATAGGAAGATGTTTTTCATGAACTTATTTTATACAGCTACAATTCCTTTAATATGTGGATGAGGATTGTAATCTACTAACGTAAAATCTTCAAATTTGAAATCGAAAATATCCGTAACATCTGGATTGATAATCATTTTTGGAAGCGGTCTAATATCACGCGACAATTGCAATTCTAATTGCTCATAATGATTGCTGTAAATATGTGCATCACCAAAGGTGTGGATGAATTCTCCAGCTTCATAGCCACAAACTTGTGCCATCATCATGGTGAAAAGTGCGTACGAACCAATATTAAAGGGAACACCTAAAAATATATCTGCACTGCGTTGGTATAATTGACACGATAGTTTGCCATCAGCCACATAAAATTGAAAGAAAGCATGACATGGTGGGAGTGCTGCTTTTCCGTTGGCAACATTTTCATCAAATGATTTTGATGTGTCTGGCATTACGGAAGGATTCCAAGCAGAAACCATCATACGTCTGCTATTTGGATTGGCTTTTAAGGTTTCAACAATATCTTTAATTTGATCAATATCATCATTATTCCAATTTCGCCATTGGTGACCATAAACAGGGCCTAAATCGCCATTTTTATCAGCCCATTCATTCCAAATACGTACACCATTATCTGTTAGATATTTTATGTTGGTATCGCCTTTTAAAAACCATAAAAGTTCGTAAACTATAGATTTTAAATGTAGTTTTTTGGTAGTTACCATAGGGAAACCTTCACTTAAATCAAAACGCATTTGGTAGCCAAATACACTTTTTGTTCCTGTTCCTGTACGGTCGCCTTTTTCGTTACCGTTTTCTAATACGTGTTTAACTAGGTCGTGATATTGTTTCATAAGCCCAACTGCCGTCTTCCCTAAGGGAAGAAATATTTAAAATTATTAAGTGTAAAAATAATAAAACAAGGGTTTATTTAGGTGTAATATA
>DIAL01000076.1:3852-11905 GCA_002414705.1 Flavobacteriaceae bacterium UBA5079 | reverse complement strand
TTATCAACTATTTTTTCCTTTGGTAAAATATCCGAAGGACAAAAGGGCTTTTTTATCCAATTATCATTCCTGCAATAGTTGCAGAAATTAAAGACGCGATAGTTCCACCAATTAAGGCTTTAATTCCGAATTCGGATAACGTTTTTCGCTGCCCTGGTGCTAAAGATCCAATACCACCAATTTGAATTCCTATAGATGCAAAATTAGCAAATCCACAAAGCATATAGGTGGCCATAATAATGGATTTATTGTAATTAAGATGTACCTCGTTTGCTACATTTTTTAAATCGGCTAATTGAATGTAACCAACAAACTCACTAGCAGCTAATTTAATACCTAGTAATTGTCCCATCATCATGATATCTTCTGTAGCAACACCAATAAGCCACATAAGTGGTGCGAAAATTGTTCCTAAAATGGCTTCTAGTGAAAGGGCAGGATATGGTGTGTTTTCTGCCATCCAAGTATTTACTGTTGAAAATTCGCCAATCCATCCTAAAATACCATTCAACATAGCAATAAATGCAACAAAAACTAAAAGCATAGCTCCAACGTTTACGGCTAGACGCAGACCCTCTGTAGTTCCATTAGCAATAGCATCCAGTATGTTAGATCCTATTTTTTCAGAAGAAACGGATACGTCTGTATTAATTTCTTCGGTTTGAGGATAGAGTATTTTTGAAATAACAATAGCGCCAGGAGCTGCCATTACTGATGCTGCTAATAAATGTTTTGCATATACCAAGCGTAACGCTGGATCATCACCGCCTAAAAAGCCAATGTATGCAGCAAGTACAGCTCCTGCAACGGTTGCCATACCACCAATCATGACCAAAAGCATCTCTGATTTTGTCATTTTTTCTAAATAGGCTTTAATAAGAAGTGGTGCTTCGGTTTGACCTAAAAATATATTACCTGCTACACTTAAACTTTCTGCCCCTGAAATTTTTAGAAGTTTCGTTAATAGCATAGCCATAAGTTTTACGGCACGTTGAATGATACCTAAATAAAACAAAACTGACGTTAAAGCAGAAAAGAATATAATGGTTGGTAACACTTGAAAGGCAAAAATAAAGCCGAAAGTATCCATGTCAACAACAAGACCTTCAAACAAGAATTTACTTCCAGCACGTGTAAAATCTAGAATGCTAATAAACAGTCCGCCAATTCCCTCAAAAGCACTCTGAATAAAAGGTACTTTTAATACACCAATGGCAATAATTAATTGAAACGCTAAACCAATAGCAACGGTTTTCCAATTTACGGCACGTCTGTTACTGCTAAAAAGAAAAGCAATAAAAATTAATGAAACCATTCCTAAAACACCACGCCAAAGGCTTGTAAACGAAAAGCCTTCACTTGGTTTAATAGCGTTTTCATCTATGGTAGCAGTTAGTAGGCTTGCTTCTTCAATTGTTTTGGCAGCTGTAAATCTATATACGCGATCTTTTTCTGTAAATACAAGAGTAGAATCTGTAAGTTCTGTTATTTTGTATCGTTTTAAGGTATCAACAGGTTTGGTATAGAAAAATACTAATAAATTATTCTGATGCATATAATCACCAGAAGCACTTATGGAATCATTTTCTTTAAATGAAAAATTAAATTCACCAGCATTAAGATCTAAAATATCTGTGTAAGGGTCGACAGAAAAAGCAGTTTGACCTACATTATTGTGAACAGATTGAAATTGCCATTTTTTAGAAATATCTTGAGCCTTTAAGGCCGAAATAGAAAAAATTATAGCTGTTAATGCTAAAAATAGCTTTTTCATAAGGTGGTTAGTTAGTTTATCTTTTAGATATTTCGTCTCTTACTTTAGCAGCCTTTTCGTAATCTTCGTTGGCAACGGCTTCATCTAGTATATTGTGAAGTTCCTCAAGTGTTTTTCCTTTGTAATTTTCTTGAACGCTTCCTGTTTCTAGTTCTTCAGCAATTAGGTCATCAACTAGAATACTGTCTTCTTCAGAGTCATCTTCATCTTCTGGATTAATCTTTAAATAGATTCCCGCTTTATCTAAAATGTTCTTGTAAGTGAAAATAGGAGCCTGAAAACGAAGTGCTAAAGCAATAGCATCACTTGTTCTGGCATCAATTATTTCTTCAACGTTATCGCGTTCGCAAATAATGCTTGAATAAAAAACACCATCTACCAATTTATGAATGATAACTTGCTTAACAACAATATCAAAACGGTCAGCGAAATTTTTAAATAAATCGTGTGTAAGTGGTCTGGGAGGACGGATTTCTTTTTCCAAAGCAATGGCGATAGATTGTGCTTCAAAAGCGCCAATTACAATGGGCAACTTTCTATCACCATCTACCTCATTTAATATTAATGCGTAGGCGCCATTTTGCGTTTGGCTATATGAAATTCCTTTTATTTTTAGTCGTACTAAACTCATGGTAAATTAAAAAACAAAGAACTGTTTAAATTAGGACTTTACCAAACTGTAATAAACAGATTTAGTATTTTACACTAATTTAAACAGTCCTTTTAAAGGTACAATTTAAAAAATATATTTTTACTGTTGCGCTTTAAATTCCTTTAATTTTTCTATAAATTTTGGAACTACTTCGAAAGCATCACCGACAATTCCGTAATCCGCAGCTTTAAAGAAAGGCGCTTCTGGATCTGTATTGATAACAACTTTAACTTTGGATGCGTTAATACCTGCTAAATGCTGGATAGCACCAGAAATTCCAATAGCTATATATAAATTAGAAGCAACTGGTTTACCTGTTTGACCAACGTGTTCGCCATGTGGTCTCCAACCTAAATCACTTACTGGTTTAGAGCATGCTGTTGCTGCACCTAAAACTGACGCTAATTCTTCAATCATTCCCCAATTTTCTGGGCCTTTTAATCCACGACCAGCAGAAACTACTATTTCGGCATCTGCAATGGTTACTTGACCTGTAACTTTATCAACCGTATCCACATGAACGCCTAGTTCTGGAACGCTAGGTGAAAAATCTTCGGCAGTTGCGCTAGCCGAATTTTCTTTCACACCGTAAGAGTTTTGAGACACACCAACCAATTTCACTTCGGTATCAATGGTTGTCATATTAAATGCTTTGTTGGTAAATGCTGTACGTTTAACTGTAAATGGAGATACGCTTGAAGGCGCCTCTACCACATTGGAAGCATAACCAGCATCTAAATTATTAGCTAATAAAGGGGCTAAATATTTGCTGTCTGCGCTAGAGCTAACAATGACAACTTTGGCACCTTCGTTTTTAGCAGCTTGAGAAATAGCACTAGCATACCCATTGGCATTAAACGTCTCTAAATTACTAGTATTAACTTTTAATACTTTATCAACACCATGATTTCCAAGTATACTTGTGTCATCAGCGTTAAACGTAATAGCGGTTACTGTTGTGCCCATTTGGTCCGCAACAGCTTTTGCATAGGATGCAACCTCTAAAGCGGTTTTTTTAAATTTTCCTTGTTCGAATTCTGTATATACTAAAACTGACATAAAATTTTATTTTTTTTCATCAAAGCTCTTTTTAATAAAAAGCATAAAATGAATTTAGTTAATGGTTTAAATTTCACACAATAAATCCCCTTTTTTCAGAGGAGTTAAGGTAGGAATTAAATAACTTTAGCTTCGTTATGAAGTAAGTTTATTAATTCGTCCACATTATCAGCATCTATTAATTTAACAGCGCCTTTTGGAGCTGGTTTTTCAAATTTAACAGAAGCCGTTTCAGTTCCTGCGTCAATAGGTTCTTTAACATCCAACGGTTTTTTTCTAGCCATCATAATTCCACGCATGTTTGGAATGCGTAAATCGCTTTCTTCTACTAACCCTTTTTGACCACCAATCACTAAAGGTAAACTTGTGGAAACTGTTTCTTTACCACCATCAATTTCACGCATAGCCGTTGCTTTGTCTCCATCAACTTCTAGGCTGATGCAATTGGTTACAAAGTTAGCACCCGTTAAACCAGCTAACATTCCTGGAACCATACCACCATTATAATCAATAGATTCACGGCCAGCAATTACTAAATCGTAACCGCCATCTTTTACTACTTGTGCTAATTGTTTAGCAACTTGAAAACCATCCTTGGCTTCGGTGTTTACACGAATTGCGTTATCTGCACCAATAGCTAAAGCTTTACGTAATGTTGGTTCCGTTTCTGGTCCACCTACATTTACAACGGTAACATTTGCTCCTTGTTTTTCTTTAAACCACATAGCGCGTGTTAAACCAAATTCATCATTTGGGTTAATTACAAATTGTACACCAGTCGTGTCAAATTTAGTATCACTATCAGTAAAATTAATTTTGGAAGTCGTATCAGGTACATGACTAATACATACTAGTATTTTCATATCTATATATTTATATTAAAAAGTATACTTTTTTCAGGTTACGAAGTTAATTATTTTATTTTGAATTTTTACTATGCGTGCATAGTAAATTTTTAAATAGAAGATTAGAGTATAGTTTTTTATTTATTGTTATTTTTGTAGTTCGTAATTTAAGATAAATAAATGAAGACAATACAATTTAGAGAAGCGATCTGTGAAGCCATGAGCGAAGAAATGCGTCGTGACGAAAGTGTTTATTTAATGGGTGAGGAAGTTGCCGAGTATAATGGTGCATACAAAGCATCTAAAGGTATGCTTGATGAATTTGGTCCAAAACGTGTTATCGATACACCAATTGCTGAACTTGGTTTTGCAGGAATAGCTATTGGATCCACCATGACAGGAAATAGACCTATTGTGGAATATATGACGTTTAATTTCTCATTAGTTGGTATTGATCAAATTATAAATAATGCAGCGAAAATCAGACAAATGTCTGGTGGACAGTTTCCGTGTCCAATTGTTTTTCGTGGACCAACGGCTTCTGCTGGTCAGTTAGCAGCTACACACTCGCAAGCTTTTGAAAGCTGGTTTGCCAACACACCAGGTTTAAAAGTGGTAGTTCCTTCCAATCCCTATGATGCCAAAGGTTTATTAAAAGCAGCTATTCGTGATAACGATCCAGTTATATTTATGGAAAGTGAGCAAATGTATGGTGATAAAGGTGAGGTGCCAGAAGGCGAATACACCATTCCGTTAGGCGTTGCCGAAATTAAGCGCGAAGGCACAGATGTTACTATCGTCTCTTTCGGTAAAATTATTAAAGAAGCTTATATAGCAGCAGATGAATTGGCTAAAGACGGTATTTCTTGTGAAATTATTGATTTACGAACCGTGAGACCTATGGATCGCGAAGCTATTTTAAAATCGGTTAAAAAAACAAACCGTTTAGTGGTATTAGAAGAAGCATGGCCTTTCGGAAATGTAGCGACTGATATAACCTATTTAGTACAATCGGAAGCATTTGATTATCTAGATGCACCAGTTGTAAAAATAAACACAGCAGATACACCTGCACCTTATTCACCTGTTCTTTTAGAGGAGTGGTTACCAAACCATACAGATGTAATTAAGGCTGTAAAAAAAGTGATGTATAAATAAATACGTATATTTTACGTTTAATAAACTTCATTGGCTAGATTGTTGATGAAGTTTTTTTTCCTTATGAAATTTAATCTACTTTTTTTTGTTTTTATCTTCAGTACGGTTTTTGTTTGCGCCCAAACAAAGGTCAGTGGCTATGTTTTTGATGAAAGTAATGAACCTGTAGCTTATGCCAATATTATTTTTAAAGGCTCCTTTGAAGGTACTATAACCGATGAAAATGGCCGTTTTTATTTAGAGTCTGATAAAACATGGCCAACGCTAATTGTTTCTTTCGTTGGGTACAAAACCATAGAAATTTCGTTAGAGAAGAAGGTAAATTACGATTTAAATTTCATCATTGAAGAAGAAGCATCTGCACTAAACGAAATACTTATTGTTACAGGAAAGCAGTCTAAAAAAGCTGAAGAAAACCCAGCTATTGCCATTTTGCAAAAAATATGGGAGCGTAAACGTAAAAATGGCTTATCCCAATTTAAGCAGTACGAATATGATAGATATGAAAAAGTAGAATTCGACTTAAATACCATCGATAGTTCATTAGTAAAAAGCAATCTATTTAAGGGTATGGAGTTTATTTTTGAGCAAGTAGACACCTCCAAAGTTACCGGGAAAACATATTTGCCTATTTTTTTAAACGAAGAAGTCGCTAAAGTATATGGCGATAATTTGCTTAACAAAGAAAAGATTGAATTACTAGGAAATAAAAATTCGGGCTTTAGTAATAACCAGAGTATCATTGCTTTTATTAAAGATTTATATTCAGAATATGATGTATATGATAACTACCTAAAGTTTTTCGATAAAAGTTTTGTAAGCCCAATTTCCAGAACTGGTGTAAACACCTATAATTACGTTTTGGCAGATAGCGCATTTATAGATAATAAATGGTGTTACAATATTATATATTATCCACGACGTAAAAACGAATTGACTTTTAAAGGTGATTTTTGGGTGAATGACTCTACGTTTGCCATTAAGCAAATTAAAATGCAAGCTTCCAAGAGCGCGAATATAAATTGGGTTAAAGAAATTTATATTGAACAAGAATTTGATGTTTTAAACGATTCAGTTTTTCTTATAAAACGAGATTATTTTATGTCAGATTTCACATTTAATAAAAAAGAAGAGTCACGAGGTGTTTATGGTAAACGAACTACACTTTATGACAATTATAAGTTTAATGAGCCCAAAGACGAAAAATTCTACAAAGAAGAAGTTTTCGATTATAATTTAGATGCTTACAACCGCGAAGATACCTTTTGGGATACAAACCGTATGGAAGCCCTTAATAATGATGAGCAAGGAATTTATAAAATGTTGGACACCCTTAAAACCGTTAAAAAGTTTAATAGGTTATATAATATAGGAAGTGTCTTAGCTTCTGGTTATATTGAGTTCGATGAATTGAATATTGATTATGGCCCAATTTTCTCAACAGTAGGTTATAATGACGTGGAAGGTGTGCGCTTACGTGCTGGAGCCAGAACCTATTTTGGTCCAAATGATTTATGGCGTTTACAAGGGTTTTTGGCCTATGGTTTTAAAGACGATAAAGTAAAATATGGTTTTTCTGCCAAGTATTTATTAAACAAACGAAACCGATTGATTGTTTCCGCAGGCCACAGGCGAGATGTGGAACAAATTGGTGCTAGTTTAACCACGTCAACAGATGTTTTAGGACGAAGTTTAGCGTCCAATGCTGTTTTTACTACAGCACCAAATGATAAGCTTTCTAACATTAATTTAACCGCTCTAGCTATAGAAGTTGAACCTGTTAAAAACGTGTTATTTCGTGTAGGAGGTGATTACAGAACGTTGTTATCTGCTTCACCTACATTTAGTTTAGATTATGTAGATTCAGAATCGGCTACAGGTATTTCGTCTGAAATTCAACAATTTGAAAGCACCTTTGCTGTT
Source organism: Flavobacteriaceae bacterium UBA5079 (assembly GCA_002414705.1). Taxonomy (GTDB): domain Bacteria; phylum Bacteroidota; class Bacteroidia; order Flavobacteriales; family Flavobacteriaceae; genus Algorimicrobium. Next base: position 4,494 of record DIAL01000076.1, on the reverse strand, counting down.
TCCTATTTTCCTGGTCGGAAAATGGTAGGTTATGGTGTAGAACGCAGAAATGGAAATGATACATATGCTTCTATTTTTGCGCAATACACATTGGCTGATAAGAACGTTTTTAGCAGTGATTTTAATTATACAAAATTGCAATTTTCGTATATTCAGCCATGGCAGTTAGGCGGATTGGGTCGTTTGTATTCCACTGTTGAGGTTGGTAAAACTTTTGGTACTGTACCATTAGGCTTATTAAGCGTGGTTCCTGGTAATCAATCTTATTTTTCAATTTATAAATCATTTTCTCAATTAAATTTTTACGAATTTGTAACTGATACATATGCCTCTCTGCATTTAGAGCATAATTTTAACGGTCGTTTGTTTTCTAGAATTCCATTTTTACGAAAATTAAATTGGCGAGAAATTGTTGGTGTTCGCGGTGTTTGGGGAGATTTATCAGCAGATAATATAGCATTAAGTGCACCATCCAATATTCCTTTAGTAGCACCTACAGATGAAATTTACTACGAGTATAGCTTTGGTGTTGGCAATATTTTTAAAGTCCTTAGAATTGATTTTAACTTCCGAGGAAATTATAAAGATGCACCAGATGCTCGAAATTTTGGTGTAACCGGAAGCTTTGGATTTAATTTTTAG
>DIAL01000076.1:280-3730 GCA_002414705.1 Flavobacteriaceae bacterium UBA5079 | reverse complement strand
TTATTATTATTATTATTATTTTTAATAGTATTAATAATTAATCATGAAAAATATGAAATGTTTAAAACTTTTTTTTATGTTATTCGCATTATCTTTTTATGTGAATTGTACTTCAGATTCAGAATCAACAAATCTTGAAACAAATAGTAATTCTGAAAAGATTCAATCGACTGTAATTGCTAATCTACAATTAGAAAAGCAAGTGTTAGAAGCAAAGGCTATTGTTGAAAATTTAGAACATAATGTTGGAGGTAAATTGATGGGTGAAAATTTATCTATCGGAACTATTGAACAAAACAAATTAATTTTTAAATCTCAAGAAATAGAAACTTTAGTAAAAGCTTATTTTAGATTAGTTGCATTAAAATCTGGAAATGATAGCTATTTTGAAGATTTTAATTACTTGTCAGCTAAAAATAATGAGGGATTTGATATGCTTATATCTTCATCTTATAAAATTGATTCTGATGAAAGTGTTAATGTAGGAATTGATTTAACAATAAATAAATCAGATGTAGTATTGAAAATTAATGGTTCGCAGGTAGTTTGTGTTGGTTGCCGAAGAGGTTGCAACCCTAGAAGAGATAGTGATGGAGATGGATACTGCACGGATTGTGAAATATCAAATAGTAATTGTACTAAATCTGAAACAGGAGGATAATAATTTTATCAAAATTAAAAATTTAGAAGCATATGAGATTCATATGCTTTTTTTTGTTTCTTTTTATTCTGCAGGGAACTTTGTTAAAGCGTGATTTTAACTTCCGAGGAAATTATAAAGATGCACCAGATGCTCGAAATTTTGGTGTAACCGGAAGCTTTGGATTTAATTTTTAGAACTATTTCAGGCATAAAAAAAATCGCTCCACTATAAAGGAGCGATTTTTTGTCAAAAACACAAGCTTTAATTCTGCTGTTTCTGTTTAAAAGTGTCAAATTGTGAATCCGTTTCTTTTTTTGGAAATACGTTATTCGTCATATTTGTGTCTGCAAATTCAAAATTAGGATCCAAGTTAATGGCTTTCACCTCTTTTGTTTTTAAAAATGTTTTTGTGGTTTCATATTCATTTCGTCTCCAGATATCAGCTGGCAACGTTTCAATTTCGCTTGAGCCATCTGTATATTGCCATTCAATAGTTACTGGCATTACTAAACCTCCTAGGTTTTTTATGGTTAATTCATAAATATTTTTATTGGCAACTTGTTTCCTAACTTCAGGTTCATCTAAACGCGATAAGAATCCGCCATAATTTTGATCTGGTGTTTCGGTCATGGTAATCATTTCTGGTCCACCAGAAAAATCGGTTGCTTTTGTGGTTGTGCTTTCTCCTTCAATTTTAAAGGTTGTTTTTTTACTTTTATCTTCAATATTTACATCCTTATCATAAATTTTATACCATTTTACATCTGTCAACTCCATATCTACAGTTTCGGTTGTAAAAAACCAACCACGAATAAACCAATCTAAATCGGTTGCTGTAGCATCTTCAAGTGTTCTAAATAAATCACCAGGATTTGGGTGTTTGTATTTCCAACGATTGGCATATTCCTTAAATGCTTGATCAAATAATTCTTTTCCAATTATAGAGTTGCGTAGCATTTGTAAACCTACAGTTGGTTTTTGGTAAAAGTTAGCGCCAAATTGCGTGAGTAACTCACTGTCTGATGTTGTCATAATAGGGCGTAAAATATTTCTGTCTCCTTGCATAAACGGTACAATATCCTTTGGTGTGGTGCTATGAAAATCTGGATATTTTTCGGCAACGGTTCGTTGGTGTAAAAAGGTGTTTAAGCCTTCATCCATCCACATCCATTTGCGTTCGTCAGAGCTTACAATCATGGGAAACCAATTGTGTCCAACTTCATGAATTATAGTGCCAATCATACCTTCTTTAGCTCGTTGACTCATGTCTCCATTTTTATCTGGACGTCCACCATTAAAACTAATCATAGGAAATTCCATACCAATATTAGACGTGTTTACGGAAATGGCAACAGGATATGGGTATTCAAACGTAGCTTCCGAATAGACTTCCAATGCAGCAACAATAGCTTTGGTGGATTCGTCTTTCCAAACTGGTAAACCTTCTTTTGGATAAAAGGACATAGCCATCGTTACATGATCTGAAAACTGATGTGCTTGGGCATCCCATATAAATTTTCTTGAAGACGCAAATGAAAAATCACGCACATTTTTAGCATGATACACCCAAGTTCGTTTTTTGGTAGCTTTGGTTTTTTCGTTCTCACGCGCTTCGTCTTGGGTTATAATTATAACAGGTTCATTGAACGACTTTCTAGCTTTGTCAAGTCGGTCTAATTGTTTTTTGGATAGTACCTGCTTGCTATTTTGTAATTCGCCTGTGGACGCTACAATATGATCTTCAGGTACAGTAATTTCAACTTCATAATCGCCAAATTCCAGAGCAAATTCACCCAAGCGTTGAAATTGCTGGTTTTGCCACCCTTCAGTGTCATTGTAAACAGCCATTCTAGGAAACCAATGCGCAATTAAGTACACGGTATTGTCATCTGACGGGAAATATTCATAGCCTTCACGTGATAACATAAACATACTTCTATCTGTTATCGGGTAAGACCAAGCGAGTGAAAACGTTATAGATTCACCTGATAATAAAGGACTATTAAGCATGACTTTCATCATGGTATTATTAACTAATGCACGTAAATCTTTACCAGAAGCATCTTTTATAAATTTAATTGTGTAGCCTGCTGGAAAATCAATAGCACGCGTTAAGGCCTGCATTTGCATACTGGAAATAGAATCGCTTACACCGCCAAAGGCATCACCAAAATCTTCACTTTCTTTTTTATTAACGTTTTGTTCTAGTTGAATCCATAAATAACTCAAATCGTCAGGCGAGTTGTTATAATATGTAATAGTTTCTTCACCTGTTATGGTGTTGTTTTTTTCATCCAACTCGGCTTTTATTTTATAATCAGCACGTTGTTGCCAATAGGCTTTTCCGGGAGCACCAGAAGCTGTTCTGTAACTATTTGGAGGTGCAATCATATTGTCTATAGGTTCAAACTTGCCTTGCCATGGTTGCGTTTGTGCTTGCATAGCTGTTAGAGAAAAGAGGGCAATGAGGAAGGATAAAAATGTTCTCATAATGTGGATTTGTTAATTTTTGTATTGAAGTAACAAGTTACTAAATTTTACATGGCTGTTCTTAATTTTAACACGCAGTTTAACCTAAATTAATTTTAGTTGCCCAAACCCAAAGACTTGCGTATCTTTGCAGCCCATTAAAATTGAGGCTCCTAAAAAGAACAGCTCTATTAATTGGATGATTAAATAAAAAACAATAACCCAAACAAGGTTCAAAATAATATAGAATGACAACAAAGGGAAAATTAACATTCGATGTTTTAATCGAAATACCGAAAGGAAGTAGAAACAAATATGAATATGATTTCGAATTAAAA
>DIAL01000076.1:0-152 GCA_002414705.1 Flavobacteriaceae bacterium UBA5079 | reverse complement strand
CGTATGCTTTTTTCATCTATGATGTATCCAGCAGATTATGGTTTTATTCCAGAAACATTAGCATTAGATGGAGACCCATTAGATGTTTTAGTTCTAGGCGGTGAGCCAACATTTCCAATGTGTGTGGTAGAAGTAAAGCCAATTGGTGTTTT
>DIAL01000044.1:18740-20338 GCA_002414705.1 Flavobacteriaceae bacterium UBA5079 | reverse complement strand
AGTAAGCAGGAAAGATACGACTTCCATGATTACTGTAGAAACGCATTTGAACGATGAATATCTAACTTCCTATTGGGCGGATGGTTTGATAGTGGCAACGCCTACGGGATCTACCGGGTATTCACTTAGCTGTGGTGGGCCTGTTATTGCGCCAACGGCCAAATCCTTGATACTTACTCCTATTGCGCCACATAACCTAAATGCAAGACCCTTGGTAATTTCGGATGATACTGTTATAAGGCTCAAGGTTTCCGGGAGGGAAGAAAGTCATTTGGTGTCTTTGGACTCTAGGATAGCAACCGTGGCCAGTGGCAAGGAGATTTTTATCAAAAAAGCTCCATTTACCATTAAAATGATCGAATATACCTCTGAAAGTTTTCTAAAAACACTACGAAATAAATTATTGTGGGGCGAAGACAAGCGTAATTGATTGTTTTTGCGCGACAATAAAAAGGAACAAAATCTGTTTATCAAGTGAGAACATGAATGTAATAATTTACTAGTCTAAACTACTGAAATTGTTATATTTGCAAACTTTTATAAATAATGAGGTTATTTTTTGCGGCAATTCTTCTTTTCATTTTTAATGAAATAAAGGGACAAACATACGAGATTGGCCTATTTGCGGGTGGTACCAATAATATTGGGGATGTTGGAAGATCCAATTTTATTTTACCTTCGGGTCCTGCTTTTGGTGGTTTGTTTAAATGGAACAAGAGTAAGCGCTATGCTTGGAGGGCCAGTATTATTTATGGAGAATTTACAGCGGATGATTCCAAATCGGACATACCGTCCCGACAACAACGGAATTTTATTATGGACAATAGTGTTCTGGAGGCGTCCGCAGGTTTGGAGTTTAATTTTGTAGAATATAATTTGCATCGGTTGGGGCCGGCATTTACACCTTATCTATATACGGGTGTTACCTATTTTAGATATGGATACCATTATTTTGATGCGGCGCAATTGCAGGATATTGGACAGAAAGATGGCTCTTTTGCCGTGCCTATGACGGTCGGAGCCAAATTAAGGATTAGTCAGTTCTTTATTGTTGGAGCTGAAATAGGGGCCAGATATACCTTTACGGACAATTTGGATGCCAGTAATCCGGAAGGTTCCAATTATGAAGAATTTAGATTTGGAAATATATTTAGTGATGATTGGTATGTGTTCTCCGGGGTTACGTTAACGTATACCTTTGGAAGAAAACCTTGTATGGATTGCTTTCAGTAGTGTTAAAAATAATAGTTTGGAAGAATTAAAGATCAAATCATTGCCGAGACACTTAGCCATAATTATGGATGGTAATGGGCGATGGGCAAAAGAAAAAGGAAAATTAAGGGTTTTTGGCCATGAACAAGGGGTGAAAACCGTTAGGAGAACTGTGGAGGACTGTGCTAGAATGGGGTTGGAGTTTCTTACTTTATACACTTTTTCCACCGAGAATTGGAACAGGCCCAAATTGGAAGTGGATACTTTAATGCGGTTATTGGTTTCTTCGCTTAAAAAGGAATTGAAAACCTTGAATAATAATAATATTAAGTTAAATACCATTGGCAATATAGCTTCCTTGCCAAATAGTGCGCACAAGGAATTGT
>DIAL01000044.1:17731-18520 GCA_002414705.1 Flavobacteriaceae bacterium UBA5079 | reverse complement strand
ATAATTTCTCCCGAAAATATTGACGAAACCATTATTAATAACCATCTTTACACGCAAAATTTACCAGACGTAGACTTGTTGATCCGCACCAGTGGAGAGCATAGGATCAGTAATTTCTTACTATGGCAAATTGCATATGCAGAACTGTATTTTATTGATGTATTTTGGCCGGATTTTTCGGAACAGCATTTATTGGAAGCCATTAAAAATTACCAGAACAGAGAACGAAGATTTGGAAAAACTAGCGAACAACTCACCTAGCGACATGAATAGGTTCATGTCCCTTGAACTTTTTATTACACTTTTATTCTTAATTTTTACTACAGCTATCTCTGCACAGGATACCTCCTATGAAGATGGTGAACGGTATATTCTTGGAAGATTGGAAGTTACCGGATTACAAAGTTACAATGAACAGACTGTAAAGACCTATACGGGTTTAAGGATAGGGCAGCCCATTACTGTTCCAGGCGATGAAATAAGCGCCGTCATCAACAAACTATGGGGCTTGGAGCTGTTTACGGATATAAGTTTCTATATTACCAATATTGAAGGTGAGAATGTATTTCTTGAATTAAATATCATAGAAAGGCCAACACTTTCCAATGTAACCGTGTACGGGGTTAAGAAAAGAAAGATAGATGAAATCTTAAAGGATACCGATCTAAAAAAAGGAAAGAAGATAACCGAGAGTTTGATTGCCAATTCCAAGAATTATATCCAGAACAAATACAAGAAGAAAGGATACCTTAATGCCAAGGTTACCATTGCTACTGCAAAGGATACTAC
>DIAL01000044.1:11660-17551 GCA_002414705.1 Flavobacteriaceae bacterium UBA5079 | reverse complement strand
AAGGTTAAGATCAACGATATTGTTTTTGAAGGAAACGAGCAGTTGTCCGACAAACAGCTTAGCAAGGCCTTGAAAAAAACCAAGCAAAGAAAATTCTACCGTTTCTGGAAGAAATCCAAATATATTCAGGAGGATTACAAAAATGATTTGGTTTCCCTTGTGGATAAATATGCCGAAAAGGGTTTTAGGGATGCACGTATTATTTCCGATACCTTTGTTAAGGTTTCTGATGATCTCATCGATCTAAAAATCAAGGTAGAGGAGGGAGACAAATACTATTTTGGGGATATAGATTTCGTTGGGAATACGGTGTATTCGGACCGTCAATTGGCCCAAATGCTCGGGATCAAAAAAGGGGATACCTATAATGGGGTGTTGCTGCGCAAGCGAATAGCCGATGATAGCAAACCCGATGCCGATGACCTGACCAATATGTACCAAAATTACGGATATCTGTTTTCCAGTATCAATCCTGTAGAAATCTCTGCCGAGAATGATACCATTAATTTTGAAATCAGGATTATTGAGGGCAAGGAGACTTTCTTGGATCACGTTACCGTAATAGGTAATGACAAGACCAATGACCACGTTATTTTTAGGGAGTTGCGTACTAGACCTGGGCAACGATATAGCAAAGCTGACATTATTAGAAGTATCAGGGAATTGGGACAATTGGGATTCTTTGATGCGGAACAAATAAAGCCGGATATCCAAAACCCTGATCCAAATGCAGGAACAGTAGATATAGCCTATAACTTGGTGGAAGCAGGCTCCAGCCAGATCGAGCTCCAAGGGGGTTATGGTGGTGGTGGTTTTATTGGTACTTTAGGGTTGTCCTTTAATAACTTCTCATTAAGAAATATATTCAATTTAGATTCTTACAAGCCTGTACCTCGTGGAGATGGGCAGAAATTAGCCTTGCGTTTACAAGCAAGTCGTTTTTACCAAACTTATAGTTTCTCATTTACAGAACCTTGGATGGGTGGTAAAAAACCAGTACAGTTTTCAACATCTATATCGCATTCAGCACAATTCCTTTTTGACCCAGTAACAGGGAATGCAGATAGAGATAAACGCTTTAATATTACTGGAGTAACTGTTGGATTAGCAAAGCGATTAACAATTCCAGATGATTATTTTACGCTTTCTCAAGCAATTAGCTTCCAACATTATAACCTAAAAAACTACAATACCGGACTATTTACTTTTGGGGATGGTTTTTCAAACAATTTAGCTTACACCATTGGATTAACGCGTAATAACACTTACAATGATCCAGTTTTTCCAACAGGTGGATCCAATTTTAGTGTAACAGCTAAACTATCCTTACCATACTCACTTTTTAATGGAGTTGATTATGAGCAACTTCAAGTAGAACGCGATCAGTGGTTAGAAATTCAAAATAATACAGATAACTCTACTATTATCAGAAACCAAGCAGCGGACCAAGTTGGTTTAATAGACCAAGAACGCTTTAAGTGGTTGGAGTTTTACAAGATTAAAATGAAAGGTGAATGGTACACCAGACTTTTTGGTAAATTCATTGTAAAATCTGGTGTAGAATTCGGGTTTTTAGGAGCCTATAACCAAGCTCGAGGTGTTATTCCTTTCGAGCGTTATTTCCTAGGAGGTGATGGTTTAGGTGCATTTAGTTTAGATGGTCGTGAGGCTATTGCATTACGTGGTTATCCAAACCAAGCATTACAACCCATAGATGATGAGAATTTTATTACCAATGATGGCGGTACTATTTACAATAAATTCTCTATGGAGTTACGATATCCAATTAGTATGAGTCAAACGGCTAAAATATATCTTTTAGGGTTTGTTGAAGGTGGTGTATCTTATGTCGAATTTAAAGACTACAACCCGTTTAACTTATACAGATCAAGTGGCGCAGGTGTTCGTATATTTATGCCAGCATTTGGTTTATTAGGTATTGATTTCGGGTATGGATTTGATCCACTTCCAGGGCAAATAACACCTAATGGATGGGAAACACACTTTATCATTGGACAGCAATTTTAATTTTGGCATGATATTTTCTATAAACCTTTTAATTATTTAAATCTCAAATTAAATTGTTTTCAAATTAAAATTCCTAATTTTGAAAACAGTAATTTAAAAAAGGATAGAATAATATGAAAGGTCTGTCGTTTTAGAATTTACAAGTCATAAATTATAAAATATGAAACAGATGAAATTAAAAGTTCTTTTTTTAGTGGCTACAGTATTCATGTTAAGCATGTCCAGTTTTGCACAACGTGGTGTAAGAATTGGTTATATAGACACAGAGTATATACTTGAAAATGTTCCTGAATACCAACAAGCAACTTCGCAATTGGAAACAAAAGTCCAAAAATGGAAAAGCGAAATTGAACAACAATTGGGTGGTATAGAGCAAAAGCGAAAAGATTTAAGTAATGAAAAAGCACTTTTAACCAAAGAGCTGATTGAAGAACGCGAAGAGGATATAGCATTTGAAGAAAAAGAGATATTGGATTATCAGCAAAAACGATTTGGTCCAAATGGTGATTTAATGATTCAGAAAACACAACTGATTCAACCTATTCAAGATCAAATTTTTGCAGCTGTACAAGATATTGCTGAAAAACAGAAATACGACTTTGTTTTTGATAAATCTGCTGATGTGGTTATGCTATATTCAGCTAAACGGTATGATTTTAGTGAACAAGTAATTAGAAGCTTAACGCGAACTGCAAAACGTACACAAGCAGGATCCAGAGCCGAAAAAAGAGCAGCAGAGGATGAAGATGTTGTTATAGAAGTTAATGAAGAATTAGAAGCAAAAGAAAAAGCTGCTGATGATCGTCGTGACGCTATACTTAATGAACGTGAAGCTAGAAAATTAGCCGCTCAAAAACGTCGGGATAGTATTATTGAGGCACGAAATTTAGCACGTGAAGACAAATTAAATAGTCGTAATCAAGACGATGAAAGCGTTGAAGATGCTATAGACGACACTGAAGAAACGACCATTTCAGAAGACACGAAAACAACATCTGATAGCGAAGACGTTAAAACTCCGGAGCAAATAGCAGAGGAACGTAGACAAGAAAAACTAGACGATCGTGCACGAAGAAAACAAGAATTAGAAGAAAGAAAGCAACGAATTTTAGACGAACGTGAACAAGCACGAATAGAACGTGAAAAGGCTAGAAACAACACAAACGAAGATACGCCAAACGATGATGATGGCGATAATTAACAAGTAAATTTATAACACACATTAATACTATTTTTAAAATGAAACAATTCAAAACACTTTTATTTGCAGCAGCATTATTTATTGGAGCCACTAGTTTTACTCAAGCTCAAAGCAAAGTTGCTCACATTAATACGCAAGATTTAATAAAATCTATGCCAGAAATGGCTACGGCACAATCTGAAATGGAAAAATTAGGTAAAACGTATGAAGCGGACATTAAAGCTATGGCAACGGAATACCAAAATAAAATGAAGCAATACGAAGCTGAAGCGCCTACAAAAACAGATGAGGAAAACCAAAAACGTTTGATTGAAGTTCAAACTATGGAACAAAACATCCAACAATATCGTGGTACTGCGCAACAAGACATGCAAAAGAAAGAAGTAGACTTATTAAAGCCTATTACCGAAAAAGCTAAAGCAGCTATCTTAAAAGTTGCAAGAGCTCAAGGTTTTGAATATGTATTTGATTCTACCCAAGGTGGTGGTGTAATCATGGCTGACGGTAAAAACTTATTGGACGATGTAAAAAAAGAATTAGGTATCTAATCTTTTTAAAATATTCTACAAAAAGCCACTTATATCAAGTGGCTTTTTTATTTTTGGTATATGAGTACAAAACCTATTGGCATATTCGACTCTGGAGTTGGTGGCACGTCTATTTGGAACGAGCTTAACCTGCGTTTACCCAATGAGAACACAGTATACCTTGCCGACAGTAAGAATGCTCCTTATGGAACAAAAACAGAAGACGAGATTATTAAATTGAGTATTAAAAACACGGAACTTCTTATTTCTAAAGGCTGTAAGCTAATTGTAGTGGCTTGTAATACAGCAACAACAAATGCAATAAAAACACTCAGAGAAACGTTTAATATTCCATTTATAGGTATTGAGCCTGCTATTAAACCAGCAGCCTTAAACACTAAAACGAAAGCTATTGGTATATTAGCTACAAGAGGTACTTTATCCAGTAACCTTTTTCATAAGACAACCGATTTATATAGTCATAATATTCAAGTTATTGAACAGGAAGGTGAAGGTATTGTGCAACTCATTGAGTCTGGTAAATTAGTTTCAGATGAAATGACTGGGTTATTAAAAGTTTATTTACAACCTATGATAAAATCTAATATTGATTATTTAGTTTTAGGCTGTACGCATTATCCGTATTTGGTTCCGCAACTCCTAAAATTACTACCAAATCATGTTAAAATAATTGATTCTGGAGAAGCTGTAGCCAAACAAACCGAAGCTGTTTTGAAAGACAACAACTTATTAAACACATTTAATAAAAAAGGGAAAACGCTTTTTTACACCAATGCAGATACACAAGTTATAAGTGAACTTTTAGGAAACAAACACCAAGTTTCTTATTTGGATTTTTAAGCATCTACTCCTTAAACCAACCTGAATATTTCACATAGTTTTCAGCAATTCTATTAATTTCACCTGAAATCAATTCCTCACTAATATCTTTTACTTTTTTAGCTGGAACACCTGCATAAATACTACCAGCTTCTACATGTGTATTCTGGGTAACAACAGCACCTGCTGCAATGATGCTATTACTTTCTACAACACAATCATCCATGACAATACTACCCATTCCTATTAACACATTATCATGAATGGTACATCCATGCACAATAGCATTATGACCAATAGACACATTATTACCTATTGTGGTTGGGAACTTCTGATAGGTTGCATGAATTATAGCACCATCTTGTACGTTGACTTTATTACCCATTTTAATAAAATGCACGTCACCACGAATAACGGCATTAAACCAAACGCTACAGTTTGAACCCATAGAAACATCGCCAACTATTGTTGCGTTTTCAGCTATATAACAATCGGTTGGTATGTTTGGAGCTTTACCGTTTACGGGTTTGATAATTGGCATAATGGTTTCGTTTTTAAAAATTGAGTTTTATAGGATTCATTTAAGGTATTGCTAATGTAGGATTATTTTTGAAGATAAAATATCAACTATTGTTTTGAAATTTCTCGTTTCAGTTGAAATGCTTTTTTGAGCCGTACTTTACCTAATGTTTCGACCTCATAGTTATGAGATTAGCTTCGCTGAATCTTCAATTTCCTGCTTTCGCAGGAGTTTATTTAAAGAAAGCTAACAATTCCGCTTTTCTAGAGGCGGAAACACTCACTTGTTTGCCATTACTCAACACCACACTTCCGCCCTTCCCTTTCACATATTTTACAATTTCGTTGACATTTACCAAGTACGATTTATGTACACGCGAAAAATGACTATCCATTAACGCATCTTCAAAATACTTTAACGTTTTGCTCACTAATTTCTTTTTTTTGTTGTTTAAATAAATCTCTGTGTAGTTATCATCAGCTTTACAATATAAAATATCAGCGGTATTAATAACTTCAAATCCATCTTGTTGCGGAATGGTTATTTTTCCAGAAACGCTATGTATTTTAGGCACTAAAACTTGATCTTGAAGTGCGGATTCTTTTTGTTTAATTTCAGTAACATAATCCACTGCTTTTATTAATTCGTCTATAGAAATCGGTTTCATTAAATAATAAGAAGCATGTGCATTCAATGCATCCATAGCATACTGATTATAGGCTGTTACAAAAATGGTTTCAAAATTAATATCGCCTACTTTTTCTAATAAATCGAA
>DIAL01000044.1:8631-11571 GCA_002414705.1 Flavobacteriaceae bacterium UBA5079 | reverse complement strand
CTACATCTAGAAATACCAAATCCAATTCGTTATTTCTTATTAAAACAAGTGCTTCTTCCACGTTTTCTGCTTCACCTAAAACCTGAACATTTGGACAGTATCGCGTTAAGTAATTTTTTAAAATATCACGACTTGTGTGTTCGTCTTCGACTATTATAGCTTTTAGTTTCATATAGTTATTTTTACAGATTTGGGAATCTCTATTTTAAATTAATATATATTATTTAGAAATTTGAAAATCAATCCTTTTTCAACGTGACTACCACTTGGGTTCCTGCATCTTCTAAATCTTGAAAATCCGATATATTCACATCTACTTTATCTTGGTACATATCATTTAAAATAGAAACCCTTTTTTGAATATTACTCATACCTTGCGAATTGTGCTTTTTCTGATTATCAGTTTTTAAGTCTTTAGATCGCTTGCGACCAATACCAGTATCTGAAATGGTTATGGTAATTTCTGTGTCGCTCTTTTTATCAATTTTAATGGATAACAATCCTTTTGTTGTTTTATACCTTAAACCATGCCAAACCGCATTTTCTATGTATGGTTGTAACAACATTGGCGGGATTTGAAAGTCGGAAACAACCACATTATCAGCTACGTTTATTTCATAATCAAATTTATCTTGAAACCTAAAATGTTCTAACTTGGTATAGAGTTCTAATAAAGCGATTTCCTTTTCCAGGGGAATAAAATCGGCTTCGCTATTCTCTAAAACGGAACGCATAAGTTGTGAAAAATCAGACAAATACCTATTGGCTGTACGCTCATCATTGGATGCTATAAAGCTATTAACGGAATTTAATGCATTAAAAATAAAATGCGGATTCATTTGGCTACGCAAGGATTTTAATGCCAATAAATTATTAGCCAAACGTTGTTGCTTAATATATTTATACATAAAGTAAGCCGTAATTAATAACAACAGTAAACCACCTATTAAGGAGTATATAATAAGCTGCTGTCGCTTATTACGTTCTGTTGTTAACTGATATTTACTTTCGGATAATTGTCTATCCGATTCTAAACTGGTAATCCGGTTTTGTTTTTCGGCAATTTCTTTACTAAAACGAGCCGCTTGAATAATTTCTTGTTCTTTTTTGATGTATAAAGCTTCTACTAAATCGGTATATTCTTTATAGGTTTCCAGCGCTTTGTTATACTCACCAGAACTACTATAAACTTCAGACAATTTTCGTTTGGCATCTTTGGCTACCACTAAATCATTTTTTGCACTAGCTTCGTTTATACTTTTCTCTAGATAGGTTTTGGCGCTATTATAATCCTTTTTTAAATAATAGGCATTTCCAATTTTATAGTTTTGCTTTTGGACGGTTAATGGGCTTTCAACACCAATAGCAGAATCGATTTCAATATTCTGAATATCCTGAATGGCTTGTTTTCGGAGTTCAATTTCATCAGAAAAATTTTGGCTTCTATTTTTAAAATCTGCCACTTTAACTTTCTCTTCAACAGCACGCGATTCCGTTTCTTTAGAAGCTAGTTTCATAGCGTTATCAAAATAATCTTCTGCTTTATTTTCGTTACCTGTTTCGCTAAAAACTTGTGCTATTTTCGAATTTAAATCAGTTATTTTAACTTTTATGTTATGTTTACTCGCTGCTTTTAAAGCCGTATTATATGCTTTTAGTGCTTTTTGATAATCTTGAATACTGAAATAGGTATCACCAAGGCCTTCATGCAAAACAACTTGTTGCCAGTTGCTTAAATCTGAACTAGAAACACCATTATAAACAGCAATACTCTCTTGGTGGTTTTTATTAAACCAATAGGCTTTGGCTAATTTTAGTTTTACCGAATTAGCGTCCATACTTTGCAAACTTATCCTATAATTACTGATGGCTAAATCGTATTGTTTCCAATACACATAAACATCACCAAGAAGTTCATATACTTGAGAGTTTTCGTTAGTTGACCCGCTCGCAGTAAGTGCGTTGGTAATATATTGCAAACTTTTTTCTATATCAGTTTTTAAATAGGTTTCGGCAGAATCTATAGCTGCATTAAACGTAATTCCTTGGCTTTTTTTAGCATTCTGAAATCCTTCTTCATTTGCACGAACTACAATCTTAATCCGTTCGCTATCCTTTATGGTATAGTAAACGGTTTCAAAATCTTTATGCTTAACAACTAATTCATCACCTTTTTTAACTTGAATTCTAAAATCACCAACACTATTAGTTGTAGTATAGGCACCACCATTGACTTCAATATTCACTTGCGGAATAGGTTTGCTAAATTCAGCATCATAAACAGAACCTCGAACGGTAAAAGTAGCCTCTTGCCTCTTGGATGAAGTAGGTGAGTTTTGGGAAAAGCCTGTAAGAGAGCTGACACAAAAACACAGGAATAGTAGATACGTTAAAACTGACTTCATTATTTAAATTTACATGATAAACTTACGCACTTTAGGTGGTATAATAAAATACAGTTTTGTAAAATTATAGCTGTTTTTGTGTAAAAAAGATAGGTTTATACATTTTGGAATACGTTTTACTAACTGAAATAGCAGTTTCACGCATTCACGTTTTTATACAAATAAAGTTAAACAGCATAAAAAAACTCGGAAGGATGTTCCGAGTTTTTAAAATTATATCTTGAATTTGTCTTAATTAATTGCAGGACAATTACAGTGGTAACGTTCTTTTCTACAACCAAAATTATAACCTAATGTTATTTGGTGAAAACCACCATTATTAAAAACCACAGAATTTGATTGGTATGAATACGTATAAGCAAACATAAACTCTTTAAAGTTAACACCTATAAGTGGTGAAATATATTGAAGTTTCTGGCTATTTACGCTTCCGTTTTCAATAAAATCAGCACCATCTAAACTACGACGATATGATAAACCTCCCCAAAGTTTTCCAAAATCCATTTCTTTGTAAACTTTGGCGTTAATATCTATT
>DIAL01000044.1:6878-8526 GCA_002414705.1 Flavobacteriaceae bacterium UBA5079 | reverse complement strand
TTGAAGATTCTTTAGTACCATCTCTATATTGAAACATAATTGATGGCTCATAACTCCACTCACTCCCAAACTTGCCCAGAACAATACCTGTAGAAAATAAATAACGCCTTAAATTACTAGTAATTTCTATATCATTATTGATTCCTTCGTTATTTAAAATATTCTTTATGGTTGCATGAGCATAGAAGTTGTACAGAAAATATGAAAATCCTAAATCAATATTAAAATTTGTAGAACTTTGTTCAATACCTGAAATAATACGATCTGGTAATTCGTTTAAAAAAGCCGTTTCATCTAGTTTGTACTGAATGGCTCCAACACTTAAACCGAAAGAAAGCATGTTTAAATCTACTTCATTTCTAGAAAATAATAAATGATAGGAATAGGTTAAATAAGCACCATTTTGAGAATGATACCCATTTTGGTCGGTATAGAAAATAGCACCAACACCAGAATTAGAATCTCCAATTCTTCCATTTGCACTTACGGTTAAAAGCTTTGGAGCATCTTCACTTCCAAACCATTGCTGTCTTCCAGTCATGCGTATTTTAGCACAATTGGCAACACCAGCCATAGATGGGTGGATTAGATAATAATTATCTGTTAAATAATCGGTATAGACAGGTAGTCCTTCTTGGGCTTTTACAAATTGTGTAAAAAAGGCAACAACTGCTATTAAAAAAAACCTTTTCATTCTCATAGTATTTTTTTCAAGGTAGATTGGTAAACAATACAAAATCTTAATCCCTATATAAACTCGGATTTTACAATAAAATTATAAATCCGCGACCAAATATATAAAATTTAGTTTTTATCACTCAATTACAAAAGTTAAAACCTTATCATTTTTTAAGAAAAACAGAAAGTAATATACCTTGTTTTACCGAGCATTAAAACTCAAATATATGGATATCTATAGTTTTCTTTTAGTATTTTTGCAAAAAATATATTTATCATGAATCCATATACAGTTTCAATTCTAGAAACTTCCAATAATACGATTGTTAAATTTGAACTTAATCAGTTTATTACCAAGCATCAAAGTTTTGAATTTAATAATATTGACGACGCCAAAAACTCACCTTTAGCACAACAATTATTTTATTTACCCTTTGTAAAAAAGGTATATATATCTAGTAATTTTATTGCTATTGAGCGTTATAATATAGTTGAGTGGTCTGACGTGCAAGAAGAAGTTGCTGAACAAATTACAGATTATTTGAACTCGGGAGCCGTTGTAATAACAGATACAACAACAGTAAAAAAAGTTCCGATAACAGTTTATGCTGAAAGCACACCAAATCCAGCTGTAATTAAGTTTGTAGCTAATAAAAAATTAGTAACTGCAACATACGAATTTACGTCTATAGACGAAGCAAAAGTATCTCCATTAGCGACAGAATTATTTCATTTACCATTTGTAAAAAGTGTGTTTATGGAAGATAATTACATTTCTGTTACCAAATATGATGTTGCGGAATGGGAAACCATTACCATGGAAGTTCGTGAGTTTATTAGAACTTTTATTGAAAACGGAAAAGAAATTGTTGATTCTAGCGCACAAGAAATCTTAAACAAGACATCGGAAAAACTAGATGAGAGTTATGAGTCACGTGATGACACATCAAAAGAAATTATAAATATTTTG
>DIAL01000044.1:416-6754 GCA_002414705.1 Flavobacteriaceae bacterium UBA5079 | reverse complement strand
TATAAATATTTTGGAAGAATACATAAAACCAGCCGTTGCTAGCGATGGTGGAAATATTCAATTTGAATCCTATAATCCAGAAACTAAAACGGTAAAAGTTATTTTACAAGGTGCGTGTAGTGGTTGCCCATCGTCCACATTTACATTAAAAAATGGAATTGAAAACATGTTGAAAGAAATGTTAAAAGGTCGCGTAGAAACGGTTGAAGCATTAAACGGCTAATCCCAAATATTTTTTAACATGATCTAAACCTTTCATAAACATTTTATGGTTATTGGACCATAATATTCGTTCGTTACGGTGTTAGTATAGCTAAAATTTCACACAGCGTATTCCACTAAAATGGAAAGCTATTTTATGTGTAAGCACTACCAAGAACTATATGCTTGTTAATCATTATTTTACATTTCTATAATTTTTAGAACTGTTAGATAATTCTTAAATTAGCTAATTAACCAAACACTTTAAAAAAATATGGATAAAAATTTAGATTACTGGACAGACCAAGCTATTGGATTTGCAACAACTTATGGTTTAAAAATTATTGGGGCTATTGTTGTATGGATTGTTGGTTCTTGGATCATTAAAAAGCTTATCAAAACTTCCAAAAAATTAATGGATAAAGGGAACTATGACGAAAGTCTGAAAAAATTTCTTTTAAACTTAACTAACTGGGCACTTAAAATCTTATTAATTATAACGTTATTGGGTACGTTAGGCGTTCCAACGACTTCCTTTGCTGCTGTAATAGCTGCTGCTGGTTTAGCTATTGGTTTAGCACTTCAAGGTTCATTAGGTAATTTTGCTGGAGGTGTTCTTTTAATGATTTTTAAACCCATTAAAATAGGCGATTTAATTGAAGCCCAAGGCGAAATTGGCGTTGTAAAAGAAATAGAGATATTCACTACAAAATTAATAGGCTTATCTAATAAAGAAATAATTATTCCAAATGGCTCCTTATCTAACGGGAATATTGTTAATTATTCAACTGAAGGAACCAGACGTGTTGATTTAGTATTTGGTGTTGGTTATGATTCTGATATTAAAAAAACCAAGGAGGTTTTAATGAATGTTTTAACGTCTCATCCAAATGTAATTAGTGATCCTGCTCCTACTGTAAACGTCATGGAATTGGCAGATAGTTCTATTAATTTTGCTGTTAGACCTTGGTGTAACACAGCAGATTATTGGACAGTTTACTTTGATGTAACTGAACAAACAAAAGAAGCTCTTGATGCTGCTGGAATTGAAATCCCATATCCACACCAAGTTGAAATTCATAAAAAATAAGACTGATTACTTTTTAGGTTTAGGCTTTAAAGCCACAAAATCTTTTAAATAATAAGGCTCAAAATAAGCGACATCTTCGGTGTCGCTTATTTTGTACTTGCTATATGCCAAAGCTCCCATTTGTTTTGCGGATGGCAACTTGTTTTCAACAAAAACGGCATTCTTATGTGTAATGATATTTTTTGTTTTTTCAACCCCAGTTCCCACAAAATACACGAGACCTTTATCAAGAATTTGAGCATAAGACGTTTCATCTAGTATTTCGGCCTGAATACCTCGATTTAACTGATAATCTGAACTATAAATAGCCGAATACACTTCCATACGTCTAGCATCCAACATAGATACAATAATGCCTTCTGAAGTCTGGACTTGATGTGCTAGTGCCTCTAAAGTTGACACACTAATCAACGGAATGTTTAAAGCGAAACAAAGCCCTTTTGCTGCCGAAACACCAATTCGTAATCCTGTATAAGACCCAGGACCTTTACTGACGGCTACGGCTTGAATTTCCGACTTATCGATATTGTTTTCCTTCAGGATTTCGTCAATAAAAACATGCAAACGTTCTGCATGTGAAAAGCCATTATTATAATCTTCTTTTAAAGCAAAAATCTCTCCTTCTTTTGAAAGAGAGACCGAACAATTTGTTGTTGCTGTTTCTATACTTAATATAATTGCCACTAGCTTATTGTGTTATTGGTTTTCCTAAATAGAAATCTAACACTTTTGTTTTAAAAACAAAATCATATTTCGCATTAATTAAACGGGATTGTGCATTGATTAACTGAATACGTGATTGCTCGAGATCAAATGTATTCATACTACCTAAAGTATAACGTTCTTGGGCATTTTCAAATGACAATGTTTGTGCTGCTACAGATTTTTTTGAAGCTTCATAAGCTTTCAATGCAGCTTGAGCATCTGTGAAAGCACGTTGAATATTACTCTCCAAATTTAATTTTGCTTGCTGTAAATCTAGTTCACTATTCTCTTTCTGAATTTTTGCTTTTGCTACTGCTGTTTTGTTTTGAAATTGAGAGAATATAGGTATTCCAATATTCAAAGAAAAACTATGTGCTTTGTTATCGTTTATTTGATTTCCAAAACTAGGCTCATCATCCTGTAAATTTGTGTAAAACACATTAGATCCAAAACCATAGCCAAAGGATACATTTGGTAAATAACCGCTTTTAGAAAGCTCTGTATTTAATTCTGCGCCTTCAATATTTTTTTCGGCTACTTTTATTTCATAACGATTTTCGTAAGCATAATCCAAAATAGGCTGAATATCATTATACATTAAGGCTCCTGATGGACTATCAACCTCTATAATTTCTACCTGAAATCCATTATAAGGCAATTGTAAAAGTTGAGATAACGTTAATATTGCTAGGTTATAATTATTTTCGGCTACTGTTAACGTTTGCTCATCACTACTAACCGTTGCTTCTGCATCATAAACGTTGGCTTGTGGTTGAACTCCTGCATCTACTAATGCCTTAACTTGATTAAGTTGTTTTGTTGAGAATGCTATTTGTGCTTGAGCCGTTTCAAGATTTTCTTTATTGAATAGAATATTTAAATAGGCATTAACGACGTTTAAAGAAATATCATCTTTAATTCGGTTAAGTTCTAGTTGATTTCTATCTAAGGTTAATTGTGCTTGCTTGTGCAAATTGGTATTTCGGAAACCATTAAATATAGTCTGATTCACGTTTATACCCATGTTTGTACTATTTGCAGTCCTATCAACAAATTGACCTGGAAAAAGTTCTTGATTACCTAATGAAAGCCCTTGTCTAGCACTAGCGCTTAAGGATGGTAAAAAACTTCCTTTGGCTGCTGTAATATCTTCATCATTAATCAATAATGTATTGGCACCTTTTTGAACAGTAATATTGTTTTCCAAAGCATAATCCACACACTCTTGAAGTGTCCATATTTTTTCTTGTGCAAAAACACCTCCAGAAAACCCTAAAGCTAAAACTGTTAACGTTAGTAATTTATTAATCTTCATCATTATTATCTTCTTTTGCTTTATTCCAAACTTTTATTTTATCAGTTTCGGCTACTCCTTCTGTAATTTCTACGTTTATACCATCAGAAATACCTAACTCAACATACTTTTCTTCAAACGTGCCGTCTTCTTTCTGCACTTCTACAAATGGTTTTTCAGTAAAACGGTTAAACTGCAACAAAGCTTCTTTTACAACCATAACACTGTCCTTACTTTCCATTTCAATTTCTGCGTTAGCACTGTAACCTGCTCTAATTTTCACAGATTGATTAACCTCTACATCCGCTTTTATTGTAAATTGAACTGCGCCATTTTCTTCAATACCTTTTGGCGCAACAAATGTTAATTTAGATGGAAATTCCTGTTGATTAACAGCTCCTAAAACCACAATAATATCTTTTCCTTCCTCTAATTTGCCAACTTCAGATTCGTCCACCTTTCCTTCAAAAATCATTTTGCTCATATCGGCAATAGTAGCAATAGTTGTTCCTGCATTAAAGCTATTAGCTTCGATAACTTGGTCTCCCTCTCGTACAGGAATTTCCAAAACTGTTCCAGGAATTTGGGCAACAATATTGGTGTTTGCTGAACCACCTCCAGAAAGAGAACCTTGTTTAATTATTTGAAAGTCATTTTGTGCTTGACGTAATGACTCATTGGCTTGGTTTATGGCCAACTCACTGTTTTCAAAATCTTGTTTTGAGATAACACCTTTTTCAAAAAGGGCTTGGTTTCTATCAAATAAAACTTTAGAGTTGCTATAAGATAATTGTGCTGTATTAATTCTACTTCTTGCGCTTACTAAACTTTGTTCGTTTGGTACCACACGAATTCTAGCTATTAAGTCGCCTTTTTGTACTATATCTCCTTCTTCAACAAGAATCTTGTCAATAATTCCTGCAATTTGAGGCTTTAATTCAATTTCCTCTTCTGGATTTAATTTTCCGGTTGCAACCACTTTTGTTTTAATAGATGTAAAAAATGGTGTTTCTGTTTTAAATTCTTCAATAGCTTTAGAGTTGGAGTCTTTAAAATATTTAATTACCCAAACAAATAGTACTAAGACTACGATGCCAATGATGATTTTTACTGCTTTATTCATTTGATTCTGTTTATTATTTTTAATTGATCGATTGGTTTTATTATATGTAAATATTATTCTTCACGTAATGCTTCAATAGGTTTAATGCTAGTTGCTTTAAAGGCTGGAATCAGTCCAATTAAGGTGCCTAAAACTACTAGAATAATTAAAGCAATAAATACCACAGTTATGGATACCGAAGCATTTACCATAGTCGCGTCTGGACCTTGACCAAAGGCAGCATCCAGTGCTATAAGTATCCATCCACCACTAATAATTCCGAAAAATCCAGCAAGTAAGGTTATGAAAACCGCTTCTACTAAAATTTGACGTTTTATTTCAAAAGGTGTAGCTCCTAATGCACGACGCACGCCTATTTCTTTAGTACGTTCTTTTACGGTAATTAATAGAATATTTCCAATTGCAAAAACACCTGCAATAAGTGTAGCAATACCTACAAACCATGTTAGAAATTGCATTCCTGATAAAAAGCCTGTCATTTTTGCAAATTCTTTACCTAAATTAAAACTTCCAAAAGCACGTTTATCTTCTGGATGTACATTATTTAAGTTTCTTAAAATGAGTTTAGCATCTTCTTCAATCTGTTTAATATCGTATTCTGGTTTTCCAGTAATCATCATCCAACTAATGTTTTCACCACGATTATAAATTTGCTGAAATGTAGTAAACGGAATATGCATATCGGTTGATGGTCCCATATTCATGTTTCCTTCTTCAAAAACACCAATTACTTTGAAATTCATGCTATTTATTTGAACCAATTCGCCTATGGCTTGTTCATCCTTTTCAAAAAGCTGTTTGTAGATTCCTTCTGAAATAACAACGACTTTCTTATTGGAATCGATATCATTTTGATTGATAAAACGGCCGTTTATTAGCTTCTTCTTTTGTACTTTGTCTAACAACGGGTAATCGCCATTTACACCAAAAGTTCCAGAAAGGAAATTACGAACCACCATAGCTTGACTCTGGTTTCTAGGAACCACAAATTCAATTCCTTCTACATTTTCTTCAACTTTCTTGGCGTCAGTTAACGTCAATTTTACTTGTCTACCTTCTTGAAATCCTTGAAACGGTTTGCTGGTGCTTTGAGCCCAAACAAACACACTGTTTGTAGCAAAATCGCCAAACAAACGGTTAAAAGCATTTTCTAATCCTCTGGCAGAACCCAATAAACCTATGAGGAGTAAAATTCCCCACCAAACACCTACCATGGTTAAAATAGATCGTAGTTTATTTTTACTAAGACTATCAAAAACCTCTTGCCAAGTATCTCTATCTGTTAAATATTTAAACATATTAATCGTCTCTTAATGCTACAATGGGTTTAATTTGTGATGCCTTTTTAGCCGGTAAATAACCCGCAATAGCACCTGCTAAAATAAGCGTAATGGTTGCTGCAATAATTAATGAAGGTTGTACGCTAGGATCTTTTATAAAATACGTTTCAAGTGTTGGAGCTGCTAACTCTAACACACCTACACCTAACAACAGACCAAAATAACCTGCAATAGCTGTAATTAAAATAGATTCTATTAAAATTATAGATACAATAGATTTTGGTGTAGCACCTAAAGCTTTCCTGATTCCAATTTCTTTAGTGCGCTCTTTTACAATAAAAATCATAATATTACTAATACCAACCACACCTGCTATTAAGGTTCCAAAACCAATTACAAAAATAATAAATCCTAAAGCGGTTGTCATTTGCTCAACAGCTTTGGTGCCTTCTGCCATGTTTTGAACACGAATAGCGCGTTGGTCTATATCAGCAACATCAAAGCGGTTTTTCATTTTGTTGGTTAATGTTCTACCAAAAGCAATGGCTTGATCATAGTCCATTTCAGGATTATAGGTCAAATTAATTTGATCTACATAATCTGTATTACCATACAAACGTTGTGCTGTAGAAATGGGCATATAAA
>DIAL01000044.1:0-180 GCA_002414705.1 Flavobacteriaceae bacterium UBA5079 | reverse complement strand
TAAAAACAAATCCTCTTCTACAAGACGACCAATAACAATTACTTTTGTGTGGTCTATAACGTCCATTTCGTTAATGTAACGCCCTTGATCAATGATTGTTTTTTCTAAATATTGATGATCTGGATGAACTGCTCTAACAGAATAACTATTCTTTTCATTTCTGAACGTTTAATTTATATG
>DIAL01000082.1:4789-5369 GCA_002414705.1 Flavobacteriaceae bacterium UBA5079 | reverse complement strand
TTTAATAAAATCATGCTCTTTTAATTTTCTTAATTTCATATAATACCAATAATTAAAAATAAGCTAAACGCCCCAATAAGGGANTAAAAATTGTTTACTATAATGTGGAGCGTAGCATAACCTAACCAACTGTTTTAGTTCCGTTTAAAGTGATTTTTAGGCAAACGACGTGACGGTATTTCTCGAAACAAGTGCGTTATCATTATATCGTATTAACATAGCCTGATTCTGAATATCATAGAAGTACTGGACAACCTCAACAGCATCAAAATCATTTACTGATAAAGGATGTATTGCATAAGGTTTGTGGTAAATCTGTAACCCATCTAAATGAGTCTCCTTATGATCACTTGCGTTACAAAGATGCATATCATGCCCACAAATATCATTACCTGAATGCATTCGCTCAGAAAAAATATCATACGTGTCGGAAACTTTATTTACATATTTCCCAATTTTCCCTTTCTTTTCTTTTGCTAAAAACTCAACAATTCCCATTTTTCGGAGCCTAGTAGTTTTTACAAAGCTTGCACTACCTGCAAGAGCAACCGCTTTACCGAAAGTTCCTGTTGTAGAAAAA
>DIAL01000082.1:4377-4633 GCA_002414705.1 Flavobacteriaceae bacterium UBA5079 | reverse complement strand
GCACTTATTTCTTTGTAACTATCATTGGTAAATATCCCCAAGTCGATATCAATACCATTCTTATTAATGATCGATTTAATTGCAGTTTGTGGCTCATGGTAACTAGTCGGTGGCTCTAATCCATAAAGTACCCTGTTTATAGCGGTATTATTTTGACTCTGGGATAATTGTCTATCAAAAGGAGCAAAAGCTATAACAAAAGGGTTTCCTTTTACATGTTCTAATGAAGAATATGGATGTTTCTTTTTTCCATCCC
>DIAL01000082.1:3894-4239 GCA_002414705.1 Flavobacteriaceae bacterium UBA5079 | reverse complement strand
TTTTTCCATCCCCCAAATACAATTGATGTTTATCTCGAATTTTTCCTGACAATTTTAAAGTGGATTCATCTAAAAATGTATCTTCTTGAATGCTTGATGCATCCACGATTAATTCAGGAGAGATCGATGGATTAGATGTAACTGCCTCAACAGATATTCTGTAACTATCTTTATTTACTAGATTAAAGTCGGGACTAGCTTTTGTATAATCGATATCGAAACCTAATAACTTAAATGCCTTATTCAAGTAAAGTTCCCAATAAGAAGAGTTAAAAGTCATTTGAAATTCATTGATGAATTTTGTCGCTTCCCCTTGTCTATCTAAAAGCCCATCGCCCCACTCAT
>DIAL01000082.1:3429-3805 GCA_002414705.1 Flavobacteriaceae bacterium UBA5079 | reverse complement strand
CATCGCCCCACTCATTAATAATATCATGTGTTTTGGCATACTCTGGTTTGGTTTGAACTTCTTTGAAATATGGATGCAATTTTTCTTCATCCACTATTGGATCAAATAGATTAACTCTCATGATGGCTCCATTGTTGCCTAACAGCATTATTATGACGATTAACTCCTTCTCTCTACAAGATGGAGTTAATCGTCAATAATTTATAATCATGCGAGGTTACTTGATTATTGCTTGTATATCAATGTGTTAAAAATAACAAATCAACTGTTCGATGTGTGAAAGGAGGAAATATCCGCTCTTTCTTGTAGAGAGAAGGAATCACAGCTTACTGTATAGGAACACACTAACAATAAAATAAATATTCATTAGAAAATA
>DIAL01000082.1:2772-3259 GCA_002414705.1 Flavobacteriaceae bacterium UBA5079 | reverse complement strand
CACGATCACTTTTGCCACATTGCGGACATAAGAATTTAACCTGCAACTTTGATTTGAATTAAATTTTGTATGGGTAATATCTTAATAACAGATAATAAAATAGTTGACTAAAATTAGTGAAAAATGACCAGAAATCAATAAATAATCATATTAGATGATAATTATTAAGGCTAAAAAAATTAGCCTTAATTTTAGGGTTAAGCTGCGAGACTTACTTTAGCATTTTCTAAAAATGATAATAAACAGTCAGGTGTCTCAGCATACTGTGACAATTCTGAGATGCAGTTATCCTTAGATAGACTAATCATAACCCTCCCTTTAGATGCAAAGAAGGTAGGGTTATCAGATACCTTATCTTCTTTAAGCTTCATTAGAAAAAGCCTAAAAAAGTCTAATTGTTGTTTTCCTCTAAAATATAAAGACAAATCTTTTGTCTTGAAAGAGTTATCAGCTGCTGCAATAGCTATGGAGCATAATTGTAAGTTTT
>DIAL01000082.1:2268-2579 GCA_002414705.1 Flavobacteriaceae bacterium UBA5079 | reverse complement strand
TTCTAGGAGCTTCGTTTTTATACTCCATTATTCTATGTGCTTTAATCCAACAGTTAAACGGATGAATGAGAGAAATAAACTCTTCTAAACGAGAGTTAAACTCTATAATACATTTTTCAAAATCTACTTTATGTTCATTAAATTCACTAACCCCAAACTCAGAAGAAAGCACTTTCTTAAAGCAAGATTCACTTACATAATAGTTTTCAATTGAATACCCATTAGTAACATAAATACGTGAAGGTTCAGGGTTAGTAAACCAATCTTGAAAATCATGATCAATAAAACAATAATAATTAGCTGTTTTATAA
>DIAL01000082.1:786-2142 GCA_002414705.1 Flavobacteriaceae bacterium UBA5079 | reverse complement strand
ATAATAATTAGCTGTTTTATAAACTTCATGGGATGACACTGCTTCATATAAGTCTAATACTGGTTGTCTTCCACCTGAATTAATACAAGACCATTTATCTTTTCCTATCTTCAAATCTATTCTACTTGAAAAGTATTTTTCATCTTGTCCTTCAAATATACAGATTATATTATCTTGATTTTTAGAATACATTCGAGTTAGCTCTAGAAACTTCACAGAATATGAGTTTCCATGCTCTTGCATAGTTGAAACTCTATCCATTACAATTCCTTTATATAATGAGCTAAATCTACAGTATGCTTAGATAACTCATTTTCAAAGATAAATGGGGAATGAGTTGTCGTGAACAAAAAATCACATTTTTTTGAATTTAAAATATCAGGTAGCAAAGATTTTTGCCATTCCATAGATAATGAAAGTTCAGGTTCATCAAAAAAGATAGCTAAATTATTTTCTCGTTTTAAATATAAACGAGCAAATAACGAAATTATTTGTTTTTCACCAGAAGATAAGTGCTCAATATCTACGGGATGATCATTTTTACGCCTAACTATATCAATAGTTACCTTACTTTCATTATAGTCAATTTTTTTATCAACTAAATATCTATTACAAACTTCACTGAACTCCATAATAGCTTTATCATTACTTTGTTGTTCTGCATAAACTTTTACCAAATTCGAAATAAAATAAACTAGTGGTTCATGCCCTATAAATATCTCTTGAGTTTCAACAAGCCTGATAATTTCATTTTTATACGATTCTTCTATATTATTCCCAATCCTATCTAAAACAATTTTGATGGCATCTGGATTTTTAATACTGTTTCTCATATCATCGTCAACTTTAAATCCCTCGATTAGTTGACTAAGCATTTTTCCATTAACTATGGAAAACCACTTTACTGATGATGATATAATTTCTTTTGTTATTTCTTCAAATCGTTGAGTAACATCCCTCATACCAAAATTAATTGAATGGTCATCAGAAAAGTCTGCATTATCTTTATTTGATAACTCTTCAAAATCTTGTTCAACTCTTCTATATGTTGGTAGATAAACAATATTTAAATTAAATTTTTCTTTAATTCTCTTTAATTTTTCTCTACCTTTAATAACATCTTTAAGACCTTTAGTTGAACTGGCCATATCTTTTAACATATTAGCAAGTTGTCCTGCTGGGAAATCAATGCTTTCAGATACATCTCTAAGAATAGAACTACGTAGAAATTGTTGCTGTTTTAAAGCAAAGTAGCTATCCAACAACTTTAAAACTTTATCCTCGCCAATTCTTTTTATTAAATGCTCAATGAAGCCATGTTTTTTAAACCTATCACCTGAAATTTTTAATTCATTA
>DIAL01000082.1:397-689 GCA_002414705.1 Flavobacteriaceae bacterium UBA5079 | reverse complement strand
AATTTTTAATTCATTATGATGTATAATAAATTTCTCATTATCATTAAATTCAATTGAAATAGATTGAAAGTCAATCTTTCTCAGTTTTGCTAAATCTCCTGATAAAACACCAAAAAGAGCATTCAATATGGTTGTTTTACCATAACCATTCTCTGCTACTAATATTTTGATATTACTTGAAAAATCAATGCTGACATCTCTTTCCCCATATAATCTTGATATGGTGAATTTTTTTAAAATGGATTTCAATTTATTTCCTTATAATTAAAGAGTAATTAATATAGTTTTCTTA
>DIAL01000082.1:0-230 GCA_002414705.1 Flavobacteriaceae bacterium UBA5079 | reverse complement strand
TAAACGGAACATAAATAATTTAGTTTTTGTTAATATCCCATATTTTCAAAGCATTAGGAACACAAGTTTTGTTCTTTTATCAAAACGTGGTTATTACAGA
Organism: Flavobacteriaceae bacterium UBA5079; assembly: GCA_002414705.1. Classification (GTDB taxonomy): domain Bacteria; phylum Bacteroidota; class Bacteroidia; order Flavobacteriales; family Flavobacteriaceae; genus Algorimicrobium. The sequence continues at coordinate 130 of DIAL01000082.1, read as the reverse complement.
TACTTCTCTGCAACATGGTACGAATAAACCATTAGAAAATATATGGTAAATAATTTATGGCTAATGTCTCCTTTGCGCACTTAGCGTCCCTTATTTTCTTGCTATTTGTGAAGTTTCTTGTAATTTTCTC
>DIAL01000107.1:38878-39247 GCA_002414705.1 Flavobacteriaceae bacterium UBA5079 | reverse complement strand
ACTTCAATTTGAGCTGGTTGTATCATCTCTCCTTTAAAGTTTACTTGTGGTTTAATAATTCTTGATATAATTTGTTTTCCCGTTTCTAAATCCTCACTTGGTGTAAAATTTGCCGTTACTTTCATCCCTTCATTATATTCTTTTCCTAACATCTCAACTAATTCATATCCACTCGCTGCATAATTATCTTTGATATTCTTTATTGCTTGTACTAAGTTTTTGTGCCCCTTAATTTTTGAATCCATTCGTGAAAGATTTTTCTCCATACTATTGAGACGGTCTGCAACTTTTAATACCAAGGAGTGGTCATTTTCATCAGTGCTTTTTGTATTTGTAGTGTCTATCCTAATAACTTCTAGTTGTTTTGTT
>DIAL01000107.1:38270-38715 GCA_002414705.1 Flavobacteriaceae bacterium UBA5079 | reverse complement strand
ATAACTTCTAGTTGTTTTGTTAAAACATCAACTAATTTAATATCCAACTTCACACTTTCTTCTTCTAATGCTGTTTTGGTATTTTTAATTTGGGTTTCCACATCTGTCTTACTAGATTGGATACGTTTGCTCAACAACCAATAAATCAGGCCGCCTAATAAAAGCGTAGCCAAAGTGGCAATTATCCAATACAGACGATTTTTTTCAACACTGCTATCGAGTTCTGATATTTTGGAATTGTTTGAAGTGACAGTCTTTTCTGTTTGTTTTATTTTTGAGTCGAGATTGTCGTTGACTTCAACAAGTTTTTGGTTGCTCGAATTGATAAGTTGATTTAAACTATCAATGGTACTTTTTTGATGGGTGATTTTTTCTTGCGTTTCTTTTTTAACACCTCTGTATGTCCAATAGTCTTTGTCCAATTCTAAAGATATTTGTTTTATAT
>DIAL01000107.1:34555-38116 GCA_002414705.1 Flavobacteriaceae bacterium UBA5079 | reverse complement strand
TCTAAAGATATTTGTTTTATATCTTGTTCTTGCTTATTGACTTGAGCTTCAAGCTTTTTTACTTTGTTTGTCAAAGTAGAATCCTGTTGCTCTTGAGCAAAAAGATATGTCGCTCCGAAAAAGAGAGCTATGAGTAAAGTTTTCTTCATTATTTTTTAATTGCTTTAATAAATTCGTCTAATCCCTTTCGGATTATGAGGTTGATACTTTGTTTGTTTTTTAACTTTTCAACCATACTTGGCGAATACTTGTAGTATAATTTGATAAAACTTCTTCCAATTATAGTTTTGCTTAAAAAGTCATCTCTAAATCTTCGTAGTTCAACTACCTGTGGGTGATCGTAATCGCCATAAGCCATTGTAGCAATGTAGCAACCTCCTTTATCCGCGGCATCGCTTATAGTTGAACCAACTTTCTTCGCTGTCGCTGTTGCTTGTGCTGTTCTTACGTCTTTCCAATAGCATAAATGCTTTACTTGGTTTATTTGAATCGGACCGAGTTTGCCAATCAAGAAATCTACAAGGTTTTTATATTCCGAAACTTTGCTGTGATTTGAGCAGCGCTGAATGACTTCAACGTCATTCAAACTTATACCATCTCTGACAACTTCAACAACTTTATCCCAATTTAAGCAGCTTGCCTTCATCTTATCCACTTTCGAATAATTGACGGATTGATTATATGACATTGTCATTCTCATTGCTGAAACTTGTGCATCTATTTCACGAATGGCTTTTTCGTACGCCATCTTAATAGAACTCAATACGGCAATAGCTTGATTAACCTCTCGGTCTTTCATATCTGCAAGAGTTGCAAGACTATCTTTTGCTCTGTCCTTGGTTAGCTTGCCAATAGCTATCGAGTCGGCTAATTTTGTTAGCTTTTGAGAAGATTCAAGAATATTATCATTCGAATCATTTTCTTGGCTTTCATTGAAATAATCAATGGCACATTGCATTATTTCATTCGCCAATTGGTCTGCAACTGCTTTATACTTTAGGTCACTTATACCGAGTAAAGACTTTAAAAGGGATAAATCTTCTTTTGTGCTTGTGTAAAGTATTAAGCCATATTCATAAGCATGGCTTTTGTCCGCTTTACGTTTCTTTTTGCAGCTTTCAATTTGGCTTTCAATCTGGTGTATTGGTTCGTCTGTGAATTTTTTAGAAAGATATTTTTGTGTTGAACCGTTGCAATTGCTAAACAATTTCAATGTTTCAGTTCTTGAATATTGGTTTTTAAATTGCGTGAGTAATTCATCTATTAGTTTTTCAGATTGTTTTTGATTGTCAATTTTTATCGCAATTCCTGCAACAGCATGAACGAAATTTTCAAAAAAGTCTGATTCAATCAGTTTTATTTTTGCTTCAATCCCTTCTTTTATGTCGTTTTGAGTTTGGCTTAATAATTTATAAGTTCCTAAATTATTAAATGCAGAGAAGTTTTTAGAGTTCACTTCTTTGTTGAAGGTTACTTGTTCCCATTTCTCAATCGCCTTTTCAGAATTCCCTGCTTTTAGATAATCAATTGCTATCTGGTCGTAAGGACTTACATTTAAAAACCAAAAAAGGGCATTGCTTAATTTGTCTTGGTTTTGTTGAATATTTGCAAATGCTTTGTCAATAGAATCTTCTGTCCTTGTAATGTTGTCAAGAATTTGAAAATCATAGTCAGATTTGATTTCTTTTCCAACCTTGGCAAACGCTCTAATTTTTCCTCTTTGTTTTTCAAGCTGCTTTGCTGTAGCGTTTGAAAGAATACCGGCAATTCTAAAAGGATTGTTTTGTATTACATCCATTTGATTTTAAAATAAGTTTTTTCGAATGTAGGTTAGTTAAAATCATAATCCTTACGGTATCCCGTAACCAAGCAAAAAAAAGGAAAACAATTCATTTCTGAATACCATTCTCCTTTTTAGAACATTACTAATATGAGATTAAAATCTAATCATCATCTCCTGGCGGCGGAGGTGGAATATCACCTTCGTTTCCACAACAATCCGTTGCTTGAGCACTCGTTTCATCTACTACACTGGTTGGTGTGCAGGAATAGAATGCCATATTAATGGCAAGCATAAATAGTAATACATATAATTTTCTCATTACGTTTTGAATTAAAATTGAACAATCGTATGGCTGTCCAAGTATTTCATTGGAAATTGGATGTTCAGCAACACACGCTATAATGCGAGAAGACGTCATTCTCGCTTGAGAAGTATGGAGTTAAAGACAGATGACATGATTACTTCTCATAGGCACATAAACCATCTTTAATACTCCAATTAAATTGATTTTCGCAAGCCTATGCGATTAGGCATAAATCAATCATGAGGCAAATGAAAGTATACTGATTTGTTTTAGTTGGAAATACAATGGAAGTGTATTGGAAAGGTTTAGGAAATCCATTTCCAACCAATTTCCATTGAATAAATATGTAACTTTAGTCCCTAAAACACCTTTTAAATGCATAAGGAATTAATAATTAAAGCATTCGAAAAAGCTCGAAATGAACTAATTAATCAAGGCCTCCAAAACCCTTCTGCGGTCAAGATAGCTGAAGAGCTTTCAAATTATATTGAAGAAAATGAAGAGTTTAAATTAGGAGAAAGAACATACAGAGATTACTACAATTCTGCTGTAAAGGAAGAAACAAAAGATATTGATATAAGACAGATAAAAGTAGTTAATGGTTTATGTCACTATTTAGGTTTTGATAATTATGTTGATTTCAAGAATGACCAATTACCGAAAGTAAAATCGAGCTATTCGGTAAACAGTAAATCATTTTTTCAAAAAAATAAAATTCTTATTATTTTACTGCTTGCCGTAACGACTACATTTATAATCTATAATTCGGTTACAAAGCAAAAATGGATGATATGGGAAATAGATCATTATGTTACAGCTGATTTTGATGCGAACTTGTTAAAAGAAGGCATTCTTAAATTATATGACCAAGACCGTATTGATAACTTCCAAAAAATAAATCCTGATTGTAACACTGCATATTTTAAAGAGGATGGTAAAGAAAATGTTTGGTATGGAAAGAATCAAAATGGTAAATTAGAGTTTTTCACATCAGTAGGATTACATCCTGTAACAGGCAAAACGTTAAAGAAAATCACACCACATATGATTAAGAAATACATCTGTGAAACTTACTAATAACCTAAATAAATTCACATATTTCTGCTAAACTTAAAAATGCCAAACCTAATTTTAATACAGTAACTGGTGAAATTAAATATTCTTTTTCCGCTCTTTACTGGTAACCATAATTTTTTTAAAAATAGCTTCTTTATATTTATCATTATGTAATAACGAGCTAAAATTACGTAGTTCTACGTATTTTTTGAATGCGTTTTAGTTTCTATATTTGATATTAAAATACATTAAGTTTTTGAGTTGCACTTATTAGTTGAACTTACATTATATAAATTACGGATAAATGCACACTTTTACTTTTACAGATATATTAACATAAATTAACACCAATAACTAAAAAGTTCAATATGGATATAAATGAATTTATGAATGAATTTATGAATGAATTTATGAATGA
>DIAL01000107.1:34177-34480 GCA_002414705.1 Flavobacteriaceae bacterium UBA5079 | reverse complement strand
TTTATGAATGAATTTATGAATGACAAATCCAAGAGAAAATATGAAGTAGATATTGGAACTACTTTATTGAGACTTTTAGAAATATCTACTCGAAATCAAAGATATATTAGAACACTTTTTGAAAGACAACTTGAAATAGAATCATTATTAAAAGGAAGAACTGAATCGGATTTAGACGAACATTTTCGAGATAAAGTTTACGATATTGAAAATCAGATTTGGGAACTTGCTAAACAGGATTATCATAAACTACTTGATCAAGTTCTTGACAACAAAAAATAAATTTATTTAATACGTTAAACA
>DIAL01000107.1:30332-34070 GCA_002414705.1 Flavobacteriaceae bacterium UBA5079 | reverse complement strand
TACCGACAGAGAAACACGAAATTGCATTAATGTATACATACAGCTAGCAAAAAACGAGGATGTCATAAAATGAGTTTAAATCACGTAAATACAATAAAAAAAAACCAGAGCATCAACTTAAAGGAATATTGCATCTAAAAGAAAGCGATGTAACAACCAAGTTATGAAATTCTTACACTGAAAAATTATTGAATCTTCCATTCTTTACGGATAACCGTATTTTATATTGAAATTTCTGCAATATTTTTATTTGAATTAAAAATATAAAATACATATTTCACAACAGCATTTGGTTATAAATATGTTTAAATACTGATATAACGTAAAATAATATATGAATTTGATTCTTATAAATCAGCACTATAATAACGTTTACTAATTCAGTGGAATATTAAATATTTTAATCGAAAATGTTACTTATGAAATTTAAGTAACTCTTAAATTATTTAAGTAAAAAATGCTTAAAAACAGAAGAAATTAGTTGCTAAATAAGATTAATTGAGCTAAAACTAATTTTTAAAATCAACAGACATGTTTAATTATAGACCAAATGAAAACATTAATATCCCTCACCAAAAAACCTAACAAAACCTTTAAAATATTAATTTACAAAAGGGTAAACTGGGCTAACATTATAACTCTATTTAGCTTTAACGGTATAATTATTATTTATTATTTAGCAAAACTTGAAGGACTCATAAGTCTTGAAAATAAAAAAACAACAGTTATTTCCATTTTATCTATTATAACGTTAGGAGTGTTTTATGGTATATTATCCAATTTATTAGTCGGATATTTTATAAAAATAACGGGGAAACTCTTTAAAACTAAAAACAATTTAATACAAATTTATAAGGCAATAAGTTGGTCCAACTTGCCATTTACAATTTTAATTTTTGTGTTAATTTTAAAACTACTTATAGAAAAACTAATTGCTACAGACATAAGCGAAGTAACTAAATCCTTTTATTCTATTTTACTTTTTACGATTTCATTAATAGAATTGCTATGTATTAGCTTTCAATTAATTCTTCTTTTTGTAGGAATTAAAATAGCACAAAAACTATCATCGTTTAAAACGGCTTTAAACATTATGGCAGCAATAATTATATATTATTCTATTTTTATTTGTCATAAAACCCTACCTTCATTAGACATTTTTATTCGATTTATTAAGTATCGTTTTTTTTAAAATTTACCTACAAAGAATTAGTCATAAAAAAAGCGCACAAAAAAATTGTGCGCTTAAAAAACTCCCCAGTTTTTTCTATTAGATAATAGCTAAACAAATTTAAATAGTAACTTAAAATTTTCATTACTGTTTCCCGTAATGAAGCTATTTTTTTTTAAATAAGACCCAAATCTTTTACAATAGCGACTAAATGAATGGCATTATTTGCTTTAAATTGAATACGAAGTTTATTAAGTCGTTTTTCTATAGAACTCAAGCTACTTGGTGACACACCTTTTTTCTTGTATTGTTGACTAATTTGTTCCTGTGATAATCCTAAAGACAAATCTTTCAATAGTAAAATATCAAAATCATCAATTTCTAAATCCGTTTTTTTACTTAATGCCTGCGATACGCTTTGAGAAACATACACTTGATCTTGAGAAACAGACTCTATAGCATCGTTTAATTCAGCAAGTCCTCGCCTACCTTTGCAGACATAAGCTTTAACAGCATAGTCATTCAACAAACGTTTTACAGTCTGAATCCTATCTTCTATGGAGTAAACTATAATTTTTAAATCGGGAAAATTAGTGTGTAATGCTTCAATTAAATCTTCACCAGAGGTGTATTTTTGATCTCTATGGTCTTTTTTAAAGGATAAATCTGTGATTAATAAATCAAAAGGCTCATCTGTTAAACTAGCACTTTTAATACGTAAATAAGCATCATCACAGTATTGGACTGATGAGACATTGGTTATTTTCAACATATCCAGAATGGTTAACATTCCTAGATTAATACTGATTAGATCGTCTGAAACTATTACTTTTTTAAACATCCTAAACTATAATTAAAGCACTGAAGCCTTGGTTAATTTGAGATTTAAAAGTAATAGAACCATTTATAGTATTTATACGGTTTTCCGTATTTAGCAATCCATTTTGTTTTTTTAGGTTGCTTCCTACTCCATTATCCGTGTATTGAACATGAATTTTTCGACCTTGTTTTTTGAAGTCTAAAATCACAATTGTTGCCGAACTGTGTTTTTTCATATTGGTCATTAATTCTTGAATTACGCGATATATAGTAATTTTTTTAGTTTCAGACACACCTTCCCAATTTATTTTTGAAACCCCTTTTATAAGGATGTTTGTTTCCGGACTTTGATAATTTGAGATGAAATCTTTTAGAAGTTCCTGATAATTTTCAGTCACGTTAATGTCATGATACTCCCTAGATATATCTCTTGTTTTTTCATAAACGGATTCTAAATCATCTAAAATACTATCTGGATGAGTAGTGGATTGTTGGAATTTATTCATTAAATGATACACATCGTTAGCAACCTCATCATGGACCTTTTTGGAAATTCGCAGTTCGGTATTATAAATTTCTAGTTGTTTGTCTCGTTTGTGCCTTTGTCTAGTAATAAAAAATCCAACAAAAGCGAGTATTAATATTAGTGCAGCAGAATACGCATAAATTAATTTTAAATATTTCTCTTTTTCTGCTTGAAGTAAATTGGCACTAGCTTGTTTTTCTAACTGGCCTAAATCGTACTTTTTAGATGTATATTTACCATCCGTTAAAAGATTAGCAACTTCAATACTATCACTAATATGCTTGTATAACAACACTTCTGCATCAGTTTTTAAACCAATTACTAAATCTAAAGTTTCAGAAATAATATTCGAATTCTTACTCCCTTGGGCCAGATTATAGGCGGTTATGGCGTGCTGTTTGGCTTTAACTAAAGATCCAGAATCATTATAATAATTAGACAAGTCTATATGACTACCTATTATTTCTGTTTTTCTATCCAAGTTTTCACGCATTTCAAGCGCTTGATTAAAATAAGAAATAGCATCCGGTTGGTTTAGTTTACCTTTAACAATGGCATAGTTGTTCAGAACTCTAGCTTTATCGGGTGAATCTTCTTCAGTGGCTACAACAGTAATTAAAGCCTGATATTCTTTAAGTGCTAAATCTAATTTACCAGAACGCAATAAAGCATATGCTTTATTATTTTTTAAATGTTTTTTCTGAATATCTGTTTGCACAATATCTAGTGCTTTTTGGTAGTAATTAATAGCCTTATCATAATCTAAAAGGTTCCTGTAAATTAAACCTAAATGATTGTAAATTACAATTCTATTGGGTGTGGCATTTTTCATTTTAGGGAATGCATCTAACAATTTTAAAGCCTCTATAGTAGAAGCTTCACTATCATAAAAAAAACCCAACTGATTTTGAACTCTCGCTATTTGATGTAAAGTAAAAATAGCATCTTTATAATTTGACTCCTTTAAAAATTGATCTTTCGTTTTTACAAAAAAACCAAAAGCTTCAATTAAGTCATCTTTATGCTTGGCATTAATTACTTTATTCTCATAATATTTAAGGCTATCTTTATCTATCTTCTGGAAAGAATACACAGGCTGTGTAAAAAATAGAGAAAAAACAACCATTAATAAATAAAGGCATGAAGTTTTAATGTACATGAATTGGAATTAATTATTGGAGATATTAAAACTTTTAAATGAAATTGTTACCAAAAGCATCCG
>DIAL01000107.1:28256-30209 GCA_002414705.1 Flavobacteriaceae bacterium UBA5079 | reverse complement strand
CTACAATTTCGTCATTTAGGAACTTGATATAGATGGCATATTTTAATCCGGATTGATCACCTGTTAATACAAAAATAGGCTCGTTACACAAACAACCATTACATAAGTTTGTGGATAACAATAACGTTGAATCACCCTGTTTATCTAAATAACTAAAAATCTGTTGTTGCTTATAGATAAAGGCTGTTTTAGTCATATCTTGAAAAAAACAACCATCCTCTAACAAATCGTTTAGAGCATGATAATCTAAAGCCTGGAATGCATTTAACACGTTAATTAGGTGTGATTTTACAACTGGATTTTGAGCTATTTTATTAATAATTACATCTACTTCCATATTTTATAGTTTGCTATAAATATATAAATTAAATGTAGGAAAAACACTCAATTTTTCAGGTACTTATCAACTTTACACTTATAAAATGACATGTTATGAATTATCTTAAAAAAATAATTAAATAGCTATTCAGTATCTTTATTCTATACGTAAAGTACGTGCAGCATTTTGTAATGCTAAAAGCGGTATTGTGAGAGCAATACTGACTCTGTCTATATGGGTTGGAAACAACATATCTTCCAAAAAGGATTGATGAGAATTAACCATAACAAGCATATCTATGGCATTATTACTTAAATAGTGTTGTATGGCTTCTACCACTTTTTTATCGTGTTCTATATAAAAATTCACATCTGTATTAGATATTATTTCTTTTATGAAAGCTTGATTATCTTCTTGTCGTATTGATAATTTATCACTTTGAGACACATACAATACATCTATAACACTGTTGTAAGTTGAAGCCAAATTGGAAAGCAATTTTAATTCTCGACGTTTGTAAGGAATTAAATAATTAGTTGGAAATAATAAACGCTTTGGTTTAGCATGGGTATACTGTGAAGGAATAGCTAAAACGGGACACTGTACATATTTTAAAACTTGAAACGTATTGCTACCAAATACAATATGTCGCTCATTAGATTTTCCTTTGGTCCCCATAACAATAAGGTCTATATCTTTTGCTTCAGCAACTAGGTTTACAGATGCCACCAAAGTATCATAAAGAGACAATGTATGGAATGTAAATTTTGGATTTGGCGCTATTTTTTTTATCTGAATAAGAAGTCTATCTAAATATTTTTGAGATTGAGCACTTACAGCATCTAAAACATCATTAAAAACCTCACGAGACACTAATTTTTCATGATTATAAAATTCGTTTTGATAAGCATGTAATACATAAAATTCAGTTTCTTGATTTTTAAAAAACTCTAATGCATACGTAATGGCATTCATTGAGTTTTCCGAAAAATCAGTTGGAAGCAGTATAGATATCATTTTATTTGTGTTTTGTAATCTAAATTTAAAACCTTTATTATTTAAAAACTATGATATATATCAGACTCAAATATATACGAAGTCCTACCTCCAATTATGTTGTTTTTTTACAATTAATTTTAATTGGAATAGGCATATCAAGCAGAATTAAACTAATAGGGTAAAACTTGGTACACAATATTTAAAAGATAAAGACCTGTAAAAAACAATAAGGTGTATATAACCTGAACCAGCTTAATATTTAAGAGGTTTAAAATATTTACGGTTGCTTTAGGTATTATAAATAGTGCCAAACCAATAAAAAAGGCAGTCCATCCTATTAATGTGATTATAATAGTCCATGATGGTTCCCAAATATTATGGAACAAAATATTTAAAAGACCTATAACAGTTGCTATCAGAGAAGATAAAATAAGAAATTTTTCGTCTCTTAAATTTTCAAATATTTGCTTAATTCTACTAGGATTAAAGGTCAGAATTACAAAGAATACAATTAAGTACCAACCCCAAAATTTGGCTAAAAAAAGTGATATATCCATACTGGTGATTTTATAAAATTAGTTTGAGTTTAAAACATGAACATCATCTAATAATTATAAAATTACAGATTACAAAAA
>DIAL01000107.1:23530-28186 GCA_002414705.1 Flavobacteriaceae bacterium UBA5079 | reverse complement strand
ACAAGTTAAAGTTACAATGATATATATCAGGTAGAGTTTGCAAGCGTTATTATTGAAGTAATAGCTTATTTCTTTTACTTACTTTAAAAAAAAATATGCAGTTAAGGTAAATTTATACAAGGGTTTAATTTAGCACCATTTCTGATAGCAGAAATTTAAAAATGATGCTGAACCTTAAGGCATTAAATTACTAATTAGTATATATCCTGAAGTTTCTGAATATCTAATATTCTAATATTTTTACCAACAATTTCAATGATGCCCTCCTTTTTAAAATTAGACATAGTTCTGATAAGAGTTTCTGTTGCAATACCAGCAACACTTGCTAAATCGCTACGCGAAATTTTAATAGAATCTTCTGGTTTTCTATTAAGTTTTTCGGCAAACTTTAAAAGGGTAGCTGCTGTTTTTTTATGTACAGAACTATAAGCCATTTGCAACAATTGATCTTTAATACCCTTGAGGTCATCTGTTAGTAATTGAATAAGCTCCAGAGTAATGGTATGATTATTATCCAAAACGTATTTAAGTTGGTCTTTAGATATCCCAACCAATTCAATATTTTTTATTGCCATAGCGGTTTCTTGATAAGGAATATTTTGGATAAAAGACGTATATCCAAACAAATCATCTTCTTTGTGTAATGCTGTGGTAAGCTCTTTGCATTGCTCATCAAACTTAAAACATTTTACTACACCTTTAATTATTAGAAAAATATAGTTGGAGTTTTGGCCTTCTTTATAAATAACATCACCTTCTTGAAAGTGAAATGATTTCCCCTTATCATCAAAAAAATTTTTGAGGTCATTGAGAGTTTTAATTTCGTCATCATCTTTTGATACCACAACATCCTGATTATCTCTACTCTCTTTTAAAATAGCTGCTTTTGCCAATCGGCTTTCTATAGCACTAATGAGTTCGTCCTCACTAAAAGGTTTGGTAATATAATCATCGGCTCCAAGGTCCATTCCTAACCTCACATCTTTGCGTTCTGTTTTTGCCGATAAAAAAATAAACGGAATATATTTGGTTTTTTCTGCTTTTGTAAGTGCTTCTAATACACCATAACCATCTAATTCAGGCATCATAATATCGCAAACAATTATATCTATTTGCTCTAAATTTGCTTTTTCAACACCTAGTTTCCCATTAGCAGCTGTAAGAACATCATAGCCAGAAAGCTCTAATAATTCAGCTGTGTTTTCTCGTAAAGCGGCATCATCTTCTATTACTAATATTCTTGTGGTCATAAAGCTTTATTTGGAATGGTTAAAATAAAAGTTGATCCTTTGTTTTCAGCACTTTCAAACGTAATACTACCGCCTAAATTCTGTATATGGAACTGAACTATATTTAAACCAATTCCTGTTCCTTCTGTATTGAGGGCATTTTCTGCGCGAAAATAACGATGGAATATATTTTTCTGATCTTTTTCAGGAATCCCAATACCAGAATCCGAAATTTTGAAAGTCGTGTTCAAATCATCGTGTATAATTTGAATGCCTATTACGGTATTTTCAGACGAATATTTAATAGCATTATTAACTAAATTAGACAATGATAATTCTAAAGTTTTCTCGTCTTGCGTTATAGATATATCATTACAATTGTCCGAAAATATTATTTGCTGCCCTTTTTTTAAAAACATATTGGCATTATAAACAACATCATTGAGCAACTTACCTAACTTAAAAGTAGTAAATTTGTATTTAATTTTTCCCGTTTCTAACTTTTCAATGGACAGGAAATCGTTTAGTATATTATTTAAATAATGGACTTTATCTGTAATTATTTGTATATGCTTGTCGCGCTTTTCTTGTTGCTCTTCTAGGTCGTATTTACTTAAAAGTATACAAGACGTTAAAATGCCACTTAAAGGTGTTTTAAATTCATGAGAAACTAAAGATAAAAATTTAGTTTTCAACTCATTTAGTTCCTTTTCCTTACCTAATGCTATTTCAAGTTGTTTTGTTCTTAATGCAACCGTTCTTTCTAATTTTTGGGTGTAATTTTTTTGTTCAGTAATATCCAAAACAATAGCTACTATGACCTCTCTATCGCCTAAATTGGCTAATTCCATATTAACTAAAACAGGATATGTGCTTTTATCTTTACGCTCGTGAAGGGTTTCAAATTCTATTTTAGTTATTGTTTTATCGACTAAAGAAGTGGTTAGTTGCTTAAATTTTTTTTCAGTAAACTTTGGTTTTATACTAAAAGGCGACATGGTTTTTAATTCTTCTAAAGAATAACCCAAATTTTTCCGTGCACCATAATTAATGGTAATAAATTTTAAGGTATTTAAATCAAAAACATAAATTTCATTTAAAGAATCATTGAGTATTTTGGATAGATAATTACGTTCATCTTCTGCTTCTTTTCGCTTTGTTATATCATTTTGAATTCCAATATAATTGGTTACAATACCTTTACTGTTTTTTATTGGTGTAATGGTTAGATCGTTCCAGAATAAGGTGCCATTTTTTTTATAATTTCTTAATATAACTTTACAGGTATGTCCGTTTTTAAATGCATCTCGCATTTTTAAAATGCCTTTTTGGTCTCTGTCATCACATTGCAGAAATCGGCAGTTTTTACCTAGCACCTCTTCTAATGAATAACCTGTCATTTCCAGAAAAGCGAGATTCGAATAAATTATAGGATTATCAGCTGCTAATGCATCGCTTATTAAAATTCCATTGTTAGCCGTTTGCAAAGCTTCACTTCTTAAAATAAGGTTTCTTTCAATTTCTTTGCGTTCCGTAACATCAATAATTAAAGCCATGACATACGTCTTGTTAAAAATTGTAAACGGACTCAACCCTACTTCAACTGGAAACTGAGTTCCATTTTTATGCAAACCAAAAAGATTGGTATCAGGACTCATTTTTCGCTTTTCGCTGTTTTTAAAAAATGATTTATAATGAATAACATGGTCGGTATGATAATTCTTTGGAATTAGCGCATTTAAACTCGTCCCTTCTAATTCGTTTTTGTTATAGCCAAAAATGGTGTCTGCTGAAACATTAGTGGAAACAATATTCTGTTTTTCATCTACAATAACTATCCCTTCAGAAATGGCATCGGATAAAATTTGAAAAACATCCTTATTGTCTTTGTACATAAATAGGTTTCTTTAGTGTTTAGGTTAAATATAACCCTAAATACATGAATTTTAATATACTATTTCAATAATAATTAGTTGCTACCCTGATAAATATCATTTCAAAATAACCAGTTTACCTTTTAATTTGTAATAAATAATTCTACTAAAATGAAAACAAGAAAGCATAAGACCTTAAAATTTTATCAGAATTTGGGTAAATTATTTTACGCTATTGCTGCTGCAGACAATCAGGTTCATGTAGCAGAAACAAACAAACTTAAAGCTCTTGTAAAAAAAGAATGGTTAGCCATAGATGACATTGAAGATGTGTTTGGAACCGATGCTGCCTATCAAATTGAAATTGTTTTTGAGTGGCTTAACACAAATGAAGAACTCGACAAAGAAGAATGCTACAACAATTTTGTGGCTTACAAAAAAGACCAAAAGCACCTTTTTACTGAAAATGTAAACCAATTAATTTATAAAACGGCTCATGCCATTGCAGATAGTTTTTCGGGTAAAAATAAATCGGAATTAATACTTCTGGCTAAACTGAAAATAGAATTAAATAAAGCATAACTATGGACTATTATTTTAGCAAAATTGTAACGGGTAACTTTGATGCTGTTGTAAGCAAAACAACACAATTACTAAACAAGGAAGGTTTTGGTGTTCTAACTGAAATTAATATGCAACAAACACTAAAAAAGAAGTTAAATGTTACTATTAATAAATATACCATTCTTGGTGCCTGTAATCCGCAATTTGCCTACAAAGCATTACAAATAGAAAATAAAATAGGTACCATGTTACCGTGTAATGTTATTGTTCAAGAACTAGAAAACAACACCATTGAGGTTGCAATAGTAAACCCTATTGAATCCATGAAAGCTATAAAAAATCCAGCCTTGGAAGTCATTGCTAATGATGTTACTGAAAAATTAAAAAATATTATTAAAGGTCTGAAAAATGACAAGCACATTTAGTAAAATTATAAATTCGGACATCCCAGATCTTATAGATTTTTTTTGCAGATTGGTGTGATCCTTGTTAAGTGTTAGTTCTTATTTTAAAGGATGTTAAAACAGAACTTGGAAACAGCATGAAAACCATTGAAATAGATGTGGATAAAAATCAACCTTTGGCAACTAAATACCAAGTAAAATGAGTCCCAACTATGATTTTGTTAAAAAAACGAAAAGCCTTTATGGAGGCAATTAGGTATCAAAAAAAATGAAATTATTCAAATTATAAAAAATTTATAAACGATGATTTTTTATTTGTAACTCATTTTTTTCATGAGGAATATCATTTTACAACTACTAAATTCATACTATTTTTATAACGTAATCATAAATTATAAAGTCATGAAATTTAAAAACTATTTATTTTTTTTACTATTTGCTATAACGTCTTTTGGAATTGCCCAAACTTTAGAATCTGTTGATTTTGTTTCAAATATACATGATAATGTAATTGCTGTAAAAAAGGGAAACCAATGGGCTTTCTTGAATTCTGATGGCAAAATTGCTGTAAGCTACAGAGCAGAT
>DIAL01000107.1:16477-23446 GCA_002414705.1 Flavobacteriaceae bacterium UBA5079 | reverse complement strand
TTTAGTAAAAACCTCTTTAGAAAACAACCAATACCCAATGTTTCAAAATGACAGATGTTTAATTACACATAAAAAAGATGGCATAACGTATTATGGATATATAGATAAAACAGGGAAAACAGTTATAGAACCCAAATTTTTAAACGCCTCCAATTTTCAAAATAATACAGCCATTGTTTTGCTTTTAGAACGCACAGAAATATCCAACAATGCCGCTTTAAAAAAACCGGTTGTATCCTACGATTATTTTGAAGTGGTTATTGATTTAAACGGTAATGTTTTAAAATATTTAAATACGGAACCTGTACATATTACTTTATCATCAAATTATTTGCAAAATCCGCCACCCATTACCTCAAAATTTATTTCTAACACGCTTTTGGCTACAAAAAATCGTGATAATAAATGGTCTGTGATAAAACTGGATTAAACAGGAATTAAATTGTTATAAAACTGTTGAAAACTAATAATTTTACTTAATGATTACTTTTGGTTTATTAGAAACGTTGGAAGAAATTTAAATCATTTTTATGTATGATAATTGGGTGGCAGATGTTAAGGGAATTTATTGGGTTTTAAGAGACAAACGAAGAGTGTAACAGCATGACCATTAGAAACTTTTCTTTAAAAACAATCAAATTATAGTGTTTCATTTTTAATAAGACTAACTTAAATTTTCAAATTATAAATATTATGTCACACATTAAAAAAATAACACTTTTTATAGTTGTAATTGTAATACTACTCTTAGTATTTGGATTATGGTACAACTTTACATATTCTATGGATATTATTAAGCCTACACAAGTAAACACAACAGAATATAACCGAAAGTTATTAATTGCAACACAGGGCAGTAAATTTAAAAATGAATTAACAAACAGGATTATTGAACAGTATAAAAACGATTCTATTTACATAAATATAATTGATATTACGGCTCTTAAAAAATCAGATTTAACCAGTTATCAAGCCATTTTACTAATCCACACTTGGGAAAACTGGAAACCACCTGTTATGGTTGAAAACTTTATAAACACCTTATCTGAAAGTGATAAAAACAAACTTATTGTTATGACAACATCTGGAAATGGGTCATACAAAATGGATGGAATTGATGCTATTACTGGAGAATCTAACATCCATGAATTAGGCACAATTTCCAACGAAATTATATTACGTTTAAATCCATTAGTGAATGGAAATACAGAATGACATACAAGGATTTTGGTTAAACGCCCAAACTAACTAGTTATTTTCTTTTAGCTTTTTTTGTTCTTGCTTTTCTAATTTTCTAAAATAACCTCTTGTTAAAAAATTATGTTTTAAGGCCTCCATATTCTGGTTAAACTTATCAGTACCTTCATTTACATTTTTTAGGGTGGACTTTAAACTGTTTACCAAAGTGGTGTCATTTGTAATATAATTTAAAGCACCTTGGTTGGAACCAACACCATCAATAATAGTGTCTATTTTTTTTAAAGCATTATTTATATCCATACTAGAATTTTCAAGATTGCTTAATGTTAACTTTAATTTATTCCCAGAAATAGTATCATTTAATAATATACCTAAAACAGAGTCATCGTCTGTTTTTAAAGATGCTACTAAATTATCTAATTCTAATAAAATATTAGAAGCGTCCTGACTCATTCCGTTTAAATTTTTAACTGTTTTCTTTAAGTTAGAAGACATTATGGTATCATTTAATATGGTAGCTAATGTACCATGACCACTATTTATGGATTTGGTTATTTTTAATAAATCTTCAGTTAGAAATTCAGTGTTTTTTATAGTAACACTTAAATTACTTAAAAGATCATCTGGACCTATTTTACTAAATGATTTTATGGTATCACCATTTTCAATGTTTGCTGCAATGCCGTCACCAGGTAAAATACTAATAATCATATTACCGACCAATCCATCAGAACCAATAGTAGCGACTGCATTTTTACGGATGTGATTAATTATGCTTTCTTCAATATTCATATCTACTTTAACAATAGAATCATTTACCATTTCAATGTTTTTTACCGTTCCAATGTTAATTCCGGAATACCGTACATTATTCCCTTTCTGTAGTCCATTTACATTTTGAAACTCGGTACTTATTACATAGGTTTTTCTAAACATTTGCTGTTGTTGCCCAATTAAATAAACGCTTACTACAAATAATAGCGTACCAATAATTACAAAAAGTCCTAATCGCATTTTTTGTGATTTTGTGTTTTTCATAGCCCTATAATTAGTGTTTAAAAAATGCTTTAACCTTTGGATCTAATGAAGTTGATAAGGCTTCAAAAGTTCCTTCCGCGTAATTTGTACCATCTATTAATAAAATCATTCTATCTGAAATAACTCTTGCACAATCAACATCATGAGTAATAATTAAAGATGATGTATTATATTTTTTTTGAATATCCTGCATTAACATAATAATTTCTTTAGCCGTAATTGGATCTAATCCACTTGTTGGCTCATCGTATAAAATAATTTTAGGCTGCAATATTAATGTTCTTGCTAGAGCAACCCGACGTTTCATACCTCCTGATAATTCTGCAGGCATTAAATCTATCGTGTGAGCTAAACCCACATTTTCCAAGGCTTCTAAAACCAGCGTATTAGTATCCACATTTTTTTTAAATTTACTAGAATGCCTGCGTAGTGGAAACTCTAAATTTTCCCTAACAGTCATGGAATCGTACAAAGCACTCCCTTGAAACAAAAATCCTATATCAGACCGCAACATGTCTAATGCGGTTTGGTCTAGTGTTGTAATATCTTTGTGCATAACCGAAATAACACCACTATCCGCCTGTATTAATCCCACAAGACACTTAATCATAACGGATTTCCCAGAGCCAGATTTACCCATAATTACAAGGTTTTCTCCTTTATGAAGTATCATATTAAAATTTTTCAAAACATGATTCTCTCCAAAACTTTTGTTCAGGTTTTTTAATTCTAGAACAACCTCTTTAGTTTGTGGTTTATCATTTGATAATATGGTGTTATTTTCAATCATAAATCATAAAAAATATCAGCTGCAAACACAGCAATGAAGTCAATAATAAATAAAAGCAACGATGTAAACACAACAGCCGAATTTGCTGCATGTCCAACACCTGCTGTTCCTTTTTCGCAATAATAGCCTTTAAAACAACCTACAATACCAATAGCAAGACCAAAGAAAAACGATTTTATAGTTGCAGGAATAATATCACCAAATTCCAGAGACTCAAACACCTGATTAAAATATAATTGAAAGGACACATTCCCTTTAAAGTTTTCAACCAAAAAAGAACCATATAAAGCAATAGCATCTCCAACTACAACTAAAATTGGAATCATTAAAGTCGTTGCTAAAACTCTGGTAACCACTAAATATTTAAACGGATTGGTGCCTGATACCTCCATAGCATCAATTTGTTCCGTTACGCGCATTGATCCTAATTCGGCTCCAATACCAGAGCCTATTCTTCCTGCACAAACTAAAGCTGTTATCATAGGTCCAATTTCTCTAATAATGGAAATTCCTACCATGGATGGCATCCAAGAAACAGCGCCAAATTCCATAAGCGTTGGTCTGGTTTGTAAAGTTAAAACCAAGCCAATAATGAATCCCGTTATTCCAACTAAAAGTAGTGAACGGTTACCCATATTATAGCATTGCCTTAAAAATTCTTTAAATTCAAATGGTCTTTTAAAAGATTCCTTAAAAAAGCGTGCCGTAAAATAAGAAAGGTCACCTATTTCAATTAAAAAAGTTTGCAAGCGAAGGGTTATATTACTTTTATCTAGCATTATATAGCTTATAGTTATTCAAATTTACTGTAATAGTATGAGGCAAGAAATGATAAAAATCATACAATTCTGCTGATAAATATCATGTAATGAATCAACTATATGTACTAATTTTATTTGTACAATATAATTCTTGATAGTTATGAATATTGGTTTAGTGCTTTCTGGAGGTGGCATGAGAGGTATTGCTCATATTGGTGTTATTCGCGCATTGGAAGAAAACGGTATCATTCCAAATCACATAGCTGGATCAAGTGCTGGTGCCATAGTTGGTGCATTATATGCCTATGGCTATAATTGGGAAGAAATACTTCAATTTTTTAGAACGATACAAATTTTTAATTTCAATAAATTTGCTCTTAATAAACCTGGATTTATAGATGCTGAAAAATTTTATAATGATTTCAAATCATATCTTAAAGTAGATAGTTTTTCAGTTTTAAAAAAAACATTATCTATTACAGCTACAAATGTTCTGATAGGGCAGTTGGATGTTTTTACAACAGGAGAATTAATAAAACCCGTTTTGGCATCTGCAGCATTTCCAGGTGTATTTGCACCAGTAAACATTAAAAATTCCTACTATGTTGACGGTGGTGTACTTAATAATTTTCCAGTAGATCAATTAGAAAATACGTGCGATGCAATTATTGGTGTATATGTTAATGGTTTTGAAACCATTTCTATTGAAGATTTAAAACATTCTCATAATGTGGTAGAACGGGTTTTTAAACTAAAAACAGTTAAAGAAGATCTTAAAAAATTTAAAAAATGTGATGTCATTATCTACCCAAAACAATTGAGTAAATATGGCACTTTCGACAAGACTTATTTAAATGAAATTTGTAAAATTGGTTACGATGAAACTATTAAAGAACTAGCCAACAACAAATTATTGAATAAAATATCTTGTTTTAAAAAAATGATTAACTGAAAATAATCATTCTGTATTACAGTACCTAAATTTAACTTTGTTAAGAATGAAAGCAACGTTACACATACAAAATTTAAAATGCGGTGGCTGTAAAGCAACCATAATTAAAAACCTGACTGAAGTTAAAAACATAAGTGAGGTTGAGGTTAATATAGACAATGAAAGTATCACTTTTGAATATTATACACATCGGGATTTTGAAAATGCAAAACATCGACTTTCCTTGATTGGGTATCCCATTTCTGGAACTGGTAATATTATTTTCACTAAAACAAAATAACCTATAAATTATGCTGAAGACAGCATATATTAAAAATAACAAATTTTAATTTTTAGTACTATGGAACCAGTAATCGAACAAGAAAAAGCAGTATCAATGCCAAGAATTGGTGATAATGCCCCAGAATTTAAAGCTATAACAACACAAGGAGATATCAGTTTCCCAGAAGATTATGCTGGAGAATGGGTAATTTTATTTAGTCATCCAGCAGATTTTACGCCTGTTTGCACATCTGAATTTATGACCTTTGCGCATCTTGAAAACAAGTTTGCTAAAGCCAATTGTAAATTAGTTGGACTTTCTATTGATGGATTATACAGCCACATTGCTTGGTTAAGAACCATTAAAGAAAAAATTGAATTTAATGGCATGAAACATATTGAAGTAAAGTTTCCTTTAATTGAAGACATTACCATGGAAGTAGCCAAGAAATATGGTATGATTCAACCAGGAGAAAGCAAAACTCAAGCAGTTAGAGCCGTTTTCTTTATTGACCCTAAGGGTATTATAAGAGCCATTATTTACTACCCTTTAAGTTTGGGTCGGAATTTTGACGAAATATATAGAGCTTTAATTGCCATGCAAACTTCCGATAAATTTTCGGTGGCAACACCCGCAGATTGGTATCCAGGAGATGACGTTATTATTTCGCCTGCAGGCTCCTGTGGTGTTGCTGAAGAACGTATGACATCGGTTGAAGAATTAGACTGTAAAGATTGGTTTTTCTGCACTAAGAATATTTCAAAAGAAAAAATATTAAAAGAAATTCTAAAAAAATAAATCCATTATAAAACAAGCTATTTTCGTTCTCATCCTGCTCATAATAATCTTAAATAAGGAATTATTTGAAGAATGAGAACTTGCTTTTGTTAACAGAAATTTTTTATTTAAAAACCACTCTTTGAATCATTTTATTTATAATTATTTGAGGAGAAATCCATATCTTTTTATAAAAAAAAACAGAAAGTATCTGATTAGCTATATCATTCAACAGCAAGTAAATGCAGTTTGTCGGATTTATTACATTTTCCCACATTAAGATGTGTCATTTCAAAAAAGGAAATTACAAATAGGATACACCGACAAAAATTAAGCGACTGATTATAAATGCCTTAAAACCAATATTTGATAAAAAAACCAAAAAACAATTTAATACAAAGAGTAATTTAACCGTTTACCGATTATATTTTTAGACTGGAATTTCATAAGTTATTTTTGACCTCCCTCAATTTACACAATTAATAATAGCAGATTAATGTTTTTCAATTTCAATTTAATTTCAAAATTGATTTACGAGAAGCTACGCAAATTATTATTTGAAAATTAACCAACATTATGAAAAAAATTACGTTCTACTCGCTATTGCTACTTGTTTCTATGAGTAGTATTCTAGGTTTTTCTAAACCATCGCATTCAGATTTTTATTCTTCAAATTATACAAAGGAATCAATTTCTACGAATCCGCTTCATGATTATGTGTCTTTAAGGCCTGGTTTTGAGGAAAGTCGAATAGCACCCCAAGTTGGCTGTATTCCTTTTACTTTAAATTTAGATGCTTAAGGAAATGCAACCTTATTACCTTCAAATGTAGAAGATGGTACTTACGCTAGTAATGTACTATATACTTTAAGTGTAAGTAAAACGAGCTTCTCTTGTGCAGATATGGGAATTAATTCAGTTGTCTTAACATTAACTGAAATAAGCGATGGAACATTTACTTCATGTAATGTAATAGTTACAGTAGAAGATGTAACACCTCCTGTTTCTCCAATTCTTGCCGATCTTCTTGGTGAATGCTCGGTAACTGCGGTGGCACCTACAACAACCGATGCTTGTGCTGGAACTATTATGGGTACAACATCCGATCCTTTAACTTATAACACACAAGGAACATATACTATTACTTGGAATTTTGACGATACTCATGGTAACTCGGAAACTGCTACAC
>DIAL01000107.1:16130-16283 GCA_002414705.1 Flavobacteriaceae bacterium UBA5079 | reverse complement strand
TACACAAACAGTAACGGTGAACGATAATATAAATCCAACGATAACAGCTCCTGGAACGGTCATTGTTAGTGCGAATGCCTCGTGTGAAGCTACTGGTGTGGCACTTGGAACGCCTACTACTGCGGATAACTGTGGTGTAGATACCGTAACAAA
>DIAL01000107.1:13252-15942 GCA_002414705.1 Flavobacteriaceae bacterium UBA5079 | reverse complement strand
AACAGTAACGGTGAACGATAATACAGATCCAATACCAGACATTCCAACACTAGTAAATATCACGGCTCAATGTCAAGTAACCACCTTAACGCCACCGACCGCAACTGATAATTGTTCGGGAACTATTACAGGAATAACTAACGCTACTTTACCTATTACAGCACAGGGAACTACAATTATAACATGGACATTTACGGATGCAGCTGGTAATTTCACAACACAAGCACAAAACGTAATCATTACAGATACAACACCTCCAACAGCCATTTGTCAAAATATAACCGTTACATTAGATGATACAGGAAATGCAACCATATTAGCAGCTGACATCGACAATGGCTCGTTTGATAATTGTGGCATCCAATCCATATCTTTAGATAATACACTTTTCGATTGTTCTGATTTAGGAACCAACACCGTCACATTAACCGTTAGAGATTTATCAGGAAACATAACCACTTGTACTGCTACGGTAACAGTTGAGGATCCAGCAGCAGCGGCCTCGGTGAACATTGTTTCAGATGATGCCAATAACGAAATTTGCGATGGTGAAAATCTAACTTTTACGGCAACACCTTTTGATGGTGGTTCATCACCAATTTACGAGTGGTTTATTGATGGCGTTTCTTTTGGAACTAATAATCCAACCTTTACACCATTCACAACGTTAACAGTTGGCACGCATACTATTTATGTGGAAATGCAGTCCAGTTTATCCGCTTGTATCTTGCCTAAACAGAGTAACACAATTTCTGTTACTGTAAATGCAGCACCAGTTGTCACTTCTCCTACACAAATTTGTATGGGAAATTTGGGAACGCTAACACCAAATACGGGTGGAACGTGGACAAGTAGCAATACAGGAATAGCTACGGTTACTAACGCTGGTGTGATAACACCTGTTGCATCAGGAAATGTAACCTTTACATTTACGAGTAGCGCAACAACTTGTTCTAGCACCACGAATAATGTGACTATCAATGCGTTGCCTATAATCAGTAATTTACCAAGTAATAGTGATATTTGCATGAATGAAACTCATACCTTATCCCCTACTTCTGGTGGAACGTGGACAAGTAGTAGTAACGCGATTGCTACCGTTTCTAATGCGGGTCTTATTACAGGTGTCAGTCCTGGTAATGTAACATTTACGTATACAATTACAGCCACTGGTTGTAGTGCAACATCTGCTTCTATTGAAGTATTGGATATTCCTGTAATTACTTCGGTAACAGCTTCTATAGATCCTGTTTGTGCGGGTGGAGCTAGTCAATTAACAGCAAATGTTGTTGGAGCAGGAACTGCTGATGATGTACTTGTAAATTATAATTTTAACTCTGGTGGAAGTTATGGTGCTTTACTTGGTCAACCAATTACAGGAATAACGACTGATGTTTATAGTAATATTAATTTTGACAGACCAGCAACTTTGGGAACCACCACCACAGGCGCTCCTTTTATACCAAATGGTACGGCTGGAGGTGCATTAAGACAAAGAGATAATCATCAAGATGGAAATAATGGTCTTGGAGGTGCTGACGATAATGGAAATTGGCGCTTTAATTTAAACGGTCCAGATTTACCAGATTACCAGGACTTTAGAGTTTACTTTCAAGCAAAAAGAGTTACCGGTTTAGGTGGAAACAAAGTTGTTAGGGTTGATTATAGAGTTAATGGCGGTGCTTGGAATAATAACCACAGACAATTTGCACTATCAACCTCGACCAATTGGGAAGATTTTAACTTTCCGCTACCTCCAGGTGTAAATAATCCGAATGATTTGGATGTACGACTGCGTGTTAATGATGGATCTAGTTATAGTTTTGGTAATTATAATTGCGTTAGAGAAAGAGTTTGTTTTCCGTGGCCTTTTAATTGGCTATGCTGGTATGAAACTGTTTGTTATGATTACGGTGCATACAATATCGCCGAACCAGATGTTTTGTTAGATAATTTTCAAGTACAAGGGGCTAAAGCAAGTGGGGATTTCGAATATGCTTGGACTGCAGATACGGGTGCCAATGCAGGCTTGCCTGCTGGAGCTGGAACTGCGTCACCTACAAATAATGGAATCACTGTAAATCCGCAGGTAAGTACTATTTATACAGTAACCATAACTAATCGTGATGGATGTGCGGAGACAGAAACTGTATCTGTGGATGTTTTCCCTGTATCTAATTTAAACATTTTAGCAGATTACTGTCCGGCGCCTCCTAACAGTAATTCGGTTGAATTAGTGGCAAGTGGGACTGGATTTGTAAGTTATGAATGGATTACTGGTGAAACCACCACAACCATATTTGTCGATACTGCAGGTATTTACCAAGTAATAGGTACAACTTCCGATGGCTGTACTGTTACTGCAACTATAAATGTTGCTACAGAGTTAGTCACTGATGGAGAATTTACTAATTTTAATGCTGCAGCTCCAAGTTTTAATACTGAATATACTCAAAATCAAGCATTTTATTCAGGGGTTAACACTTCTGGATTATGGCCTGAAGGTCGTTATGCGGTTAATACAAGTGCTTTTAGTCCATCAAACGGAATAGGTTATCATCCAAATTTTCATGGAGAAGACCATACGAATAATGGGAGTGGATTAAGAAATTTTTTAATGGTTAATGGTAGCTCAAATTTAATTGATCCTGATGGCCCAGGTGGTCAAGCGCCAAGACAACGGATTATAT
>DIAL01000107.1:9233-13135 GCA_002414705.1 Flavobacteriaceae bacterium UBA5079 | reverse complement strand
AACGGATTATATGGGAACAGACAGTTACGGTTGAACAAAACACGAACTATTACTTTAGTGCCTATGCTATGAACCTAAATCCTGGTTCGCCAGCAAGATTACAGTTTGAAGTCAATCGTGTTCTAGTTGGCAGTGTTGCAGACTTGTCTACTGCACCAATGCCAACAACTGAAGGTCAGGTGGATTTAACTAATTGGATTCGTTTCTACAGTAATCCCACTTGGAACTCTGGCACTGCAACAACGGCGGTTATTAGAATTAGAAATTTGAACACAGCGCCTGGAGGTAATGACTTCGGAATAGACGATATCTCATTTGCTACGTTATCAACCTTTATAAGAATAACAACACCTTCTGGAACCGATAATCAATTAATATGTCAAGATTCGGCTATTACCGATATTAATTATGATGTTGGTGGTGGATTGAATCCGCCAGATATCCAATGGAGTCTTAATGGTACACCTATCAATCCAATCAATTCATTACCTGCGGGTTTAACAACAACTTTTGATGGGTTACAGTATGAAATTAGTGGTTCTCCAACACAGCCAGGTTTTTATGAATATATATTAACAACGTCCTCGTCTTGTGATATTAAATCCGCCACTGGAACCATAACCGTCAACGAAGCACTAATAGCGACTATCAATACAGTACCAACAACTATTTGTCAATCGGCTAATTCCATAACCTTGGATGCCAGTTTATCAGGTAATGCAGCTGTTGGAAATTCAGGTTCAGGTTGGTCCACGTCTGGAACAGGAACCTTTGATAATAATTTCAGCTTAACACCAACCTATACTTTTGGAGCTGGTGAAACTGGAATCGTAACATTAACGTTTACGACCAATACACCTGCAGGTCCATGTGATGAAGCAACAGCAGATATTGATATAGACATCACACCTTACATAATTGCTACTGCTGGTCCAGATCAAACGACTACTAATTGCGCGAATACAACCGTGACATTAGCTGCAAATAATTCTGTGGGTAATTGGACGGCTGTACCTAATACAGGTTTCTTTTCAGATCCAACAGCTTATAATTCGACGTTTACGGGTGAAAGTGGCGAAACCTATATATTAACGTGGACAGCAACTAACGTATCACCATGCGCTGATACTGCAGATGCCGTGGAGATCACGATTCCGAATTGTGGTGCTAATTTAGTGTTTGACGGTACAGATGATAATATTAGTTTCGCAGATAACTATAGTTTAGATTCTGGATCCTTTAGTTTGGAAGCTTGGGTTAAACCAAATACAGTTTCTGGAACGCAAACCATTATTTCAAAACGAAATGGTAGCAAATTAAATTCAGGTTACGACTTGAGTTTAATAAACAACAGACTTTATTTCCGCTGGAATAGTAGTCAAATATTTGCAACACAAACCATGAACAATACCAAATGGTACCATGTGGCCGTTACTTATAATGGTAGTAATTACACAATGTATATTGATGGTTTTGTGGTGCGTGCAGCAACGGCAGGCGCTTCGCCAATTGTGAACTCAAATAAAGCACTTGTTGGTGGTATGGACAGAACAGGAATGAGTCCTACTAACTATTTTGGTGGTGGCATTGACGAGGTACGCTTCTGGAACAGAGCCATATCACAAACTCAAATCCGTGAAATGATGAACCAAGAAATTCAAGCTAATGGCTCTAATGTTTCTGGTGTGATTGTTCCTCTAGATATCAGTGGTGGTTTACAATGGAATAGCTTAATTGGTTATTACCAAATGAAGACAGGTTCTCAAACAGTTGTATCCGGTGGAACGATCCAAGATATTTCTACTTCAAGTCCTATAGCCGGAAATCTAAATAAAATGACTTCTGACCAATTAGAAACGGCTCCAATTCCTTACGTGTCTGGAACAAATAACAATTGGGATAATCAGAATACATGGGTGAATGGTTCGGTACAACAAATACCAAACTCAACAGCCAACAGTATTAATGGACAACGCCAAACTTGGAATATTGTTAGAACAGTGTCCAATGTAACGTCTGGAAACAGACCAACAACAGTTCTTGGTTTATTAGTGGATTCTAATAGATATTCCATAACAAATGAACAATCCTTGCGTGTTACAAACTACATCAAAATTGATGGTGTGTTAGATTTAGTTGGCGAATCGCAATTACTTCAAGATGTAAATAGTATAGTAGATTATACAGGTATTGGTTATATGGAACGTGACCAACAAGGAACATCCAACCGCTTCAATTATAATTACTGGGGAAGTCCAGTAAGCAGTCTAGGTTCTGCAGGTGCTAGAACGTATAGACTATTAGATATTATGTATGATGATAATACGCAAGCTGCCTGGACATCAGGAAATAATGGATCTCAAACACCGCTAACTATTAGCAGCAGATGGATCTATTCATTTTCAGAAGGCGCTCAAGATAATTATTCTGATTGGATACCTAAAGGAAATACAGGCTCTTTTGATGCTGGTTTAGGTTTTACAATGAAAGGACCTGGTCCTGCTGCACCAGTTGGTTTACAAAACTACACGTTTAGAGGGCAACCTAATAACGGCACCATTACGGCTGATGTTTCTTCAGTATCTGGAATTAACCAAACATTAGTTGGAAACCCGTATGCTTCTGCTATTGATGCTAATATTTTTATTAGAGATAATATTCCAGGTGGAAATACTGGAACGTCAGGAAGTATTGATGGCTCATTATATTTCTGGAGGCAATCAACTACCAATAATTCGCATATTACAGCTGATTATCAAGGTGGTTATGCTACATATAATCTGTCTGGTGGAACACCTGCTGTCTCACCTCCAGGGATTGGAGGTGTTGGTAATGCTAATTTAATTACACCTAAACAGTTTATTCCTGTTGGACAAGGTTTCTTTGTAAACGCTGCAGCTAGTTCAGATCAAGTGACTAACAAAGCTACGTTTAAAAATAATCAACGTGCTTTTGTTAAAGAAGCTCTGGGTAATTCGGAATTTTTCAGAATAGAAAATCGTGATGAAACCGTAGATTTAATTCAACGTATTCGATTAAGTTTCACTTCTCCTGAAGGTGCTGTCAGACCATTGTTATTAGCATTCACACCTGACAATTCAGCAAGTGATCTGTTTGATTATGGTTATGATGCGTTAAATACGGACTACAACCCAAGTGATATGTCCTTCCAAATTGAAGAAGGGAAATATATTATCCAAGGTGTTGGCGAATTTAACACTGATAACATGTATCCTGTAACTATAGATATGGGTATAACTGGTAATGCTGAAATTGCCGTTACAGATATAGAGAACTTTGAAGAAAATATTGATGTGTATGTATATGATGTATTACTTGGAAATTATTCACGAATCAATATTACACCATATCAAATAAATCTAGATGCTGGAACGCATGAAGGCCGTTTCTATATTGTATTCCAAGAAGATAACGTATTGAGTACGGTTACAGATGAGTTTCCGGATGTGATCGTGAACTACTTAAATAGTACAAATCAAATTTACATTAAAGTGCCATATAGTATGGATATTAAACAAGTGTACTTGGTTAGCATGCTTGGACAAACAGTAAAATCATGGAATAGTACGAATGCACCTTTATCACAAGAATGTAAAATACCTGTCAGACAGCTCTCTGAAGGAAATTACATCATAAAAGTACAAACAACTGATAATCGGACTATTAATAAAAAGATTGTCGTCAAGCAACAATAAAGGTTTATAAACCTTTTTTTTTCAGCGACCTCTCAAAATTTATTGAGAGGTCGTTTTTGTTTGTTAATTATTTACTCTTAATTTTTTATTCTACAACAAACAACTAGACAACTCAACATATTCGTCGTGTATAGATAATGCATAGCTAGTGTATAGATACTGTATGGCAAGTGTATGGAAAAGCCA
>DIAL01000107.1:6379-9133 GCA_002414705.1 Flavobacteriaceae bacterium UBA5079 | reverse complement strand
CAAGTGTATGGAAAAGCCATTTCAACAGAAAAGAGCAAATACAACAAAAACCTCTGAATCCAATAAAAATGCTAAATACTACTAAAACACAATAAAACAAGATAATTCCAAGAAAATGGAAGATTCAAAAAAAAAATCAAAATGCATTTCAGCGAATAATTTTGCATTTCATAGGTGTTTTTGAAAAAAAATTATATATTAGCAGTCCCAAACTAAACTAACATTCATTTAAACCCCAAATCAAAATGAATAAACTTACCTACTTATGCACATGGGTGTTTTCCGCTTTCATTTTAAGCTCAACACCTGCAATAGCAACAAATTTAGAATCTTCAGTTGCTTTTAATCCACCACAACTCGTTCGGATAGATTTTACTATGCCAAATGGCTATGTTAGACATTTACTATTAGGCTTTACTCCAGATAATGTAGCTACAGATGGTGTAGACTATGGCTATGATGCACTTAATATTGACAACTATCCTGACGATTTAAATTGGATGATTGATAGTGAGCGCTATGTTATTCAAGGTGTTGGCGCATTTGATGAGTCTAAACAATACCCACTAGGTATGTTTTTGTCTAACACTGGTAATATTGAAATAGCTTTAGATAGATTAGAAAATTTTAATAATCCGATAGATGTTTACTTATATGATAGTCTAAATAACACCTACACATTATTAAATGAGTTTGATTTCCAACAAACAGTATCAGAAGGAAACTATATAGACCGGTTTTATATAACATTTAATCAAAATGCTATAGCAGAGCCTAATTCAGATTTACTATCGGTTAACGAAAACCATAAAGAAACTATTGATATTAAATACTTAAGAAATAGCAAAGAGCTCCATTGTAAATCAAATCAAGTTATCACACAGTTAGAAATATATAACATACTTGGAAAACGTATTGGTTATTTTCAAAATATAAACAGCCAAAATATTAGATTACCATTAAATGTATCTAGAGAACGATATGGAATTATTAAAATCCATACAAACAAAAGTCAGACCAGTAAAAAAATTATGTTCTAAACAATCCTATTACTTAAATATCTTAAAACCAGTGAATCATATTCACTGGTTTTTTTGTTTAAACTATATAAACCAAAACAAAAAATATAAGACATATCTTACATTTCAAAAAAAATCATTTTTTTAAAAAATACATAAAGCTCTTTAAATCAATACAATAACAGATTATACTCATTACGTAAATTGCGTTTTGTCGATTTTTTTTGCATTTCGTGGATGTTTATTCAAAATAATATATATATTAGCCATATCAAAAAAATAAAACCAAAACACAATGAAATTAATCTACTCAAAATTAGAGGTAGCTTTTATGCTATTAATCTTTTTGTTTGCTGCAACTGCTATTGAAGCACAAACAAATCCGTCAAGAAAAGCAAATCAGTATTTAAGCCAGAAAGGAGAAATTACTTTTAGCTTTCAAATTAATGATGTATCTGAATTGAAATCTTTATCTTCAGACTTATCAATTCTTAATTACAATCCAAAAACTCAAACCGTATATGCTTGGGCAAATACAGAACAGTTTAGAAGATTTGAATCAAGTAATAGAATTTTTGAAGTAAAAACAAAAGATAATGAAGCTACTGGTATAGTTATGTCTAATGAACTACCTGTTAGTCAAAACAGAGGTCCATATCCATTAACATTCCCATTAGCGGCTTACCCAACTTACGCAGATTATGCGTCACAAATGCAAGAATTTGCTATCAGTCATCGAGACATTTGTGAATTGGTAGATATTGGTGGAACAACCGAAGGAGCAGGTGGTGGAAACAAACGCCTATTATTTCTTAAGCTATCAGATAATATTACTACAGATGAAGCTGAACCAAAACTAATGTACACCTCATCCATGCATGGTGATGAGATTACAGGATATCCTTTAATGTTAGATTTAATTAACTATTTTATTACAGCCTATAAAAATACAGGACATTCAGATCACTTAAGAATTAAAAATTTAATTGATAATTCTGAAATTTGGATTAATCCAATGGCAAATCCAGATGGAACATATTATAATAATGCATCTAACACATCTGTTGTAAACTCTAGAAGAGCAAATGCTAACAATATAGATTTAAACAGAAACTATCCAGACAATGTAGCTGGCCCACATTCAAATGGACATACATCGTATGAATTAGAAACGCAGCATTTTATGAATTTAGCGGCTAATACACATTTTGTATTATCAGCAAACTTTCATGGTGGCATAGAAGTTGTAAATTATCCATGGGATAATACCTATGACAGACATGCTGATGACGATTGGTTTGTACAACTTTCCAGAGAATATGCCGATAATGCACAAGCAAATAGCCCAAATGGTTATATGACAGCTTTAAACAACGGTATTACTCACGGAGCAGATTGGTATCGTGTTTATGGTGGTCGTCAAGATTATATGAATTTTACACACCAGTGTAAAGAAACTACTATGGAGCTATCTGATATAAAAATAACTCCAGCAAACCAATTAGTAAATCATTGGAACTATAACAGAGAAGCATTAATTGAATATTTAATTCAAGGAACCTATGGTTTTCATGGTATTGTTGAAGATGCTGTTACTGGAAACCCTATTGAAGCAACCATTACACTTGTTGGTCATGATGCACTTGGATCCCATACAATAAGTACTTTACCACATGGAGATTTTTACAGACCCGTTTATGCTGGTAACTATACTATTTTAATTGAAGCACCTTGT
>DIAL01000107.1:0-6319 GCA_002414705.1 Flavobacteriaceae bacterium UBA5079 | reverse complement strand
TTATCAATCTGTAACATTAACAAATGAAACAATTGCTAATTACCAAACTAAAAATTTAGGCACTATACAATTATCCGCAGCAACTGCTACTGCTCCAACTAATTTAACCAATTCTGGAACAGATTCCAGCTCTTCACTGGCTTCGTGGACTTCTGCTCCATCAGATAGTTATGATTTAAGATATCGTGAAGTAGGAACATTAACTTGGGTAGATGTTTTAGTAGTTACTACTAATTCTTACCAAATTACTGGTTTATCACCAAATACAACTTATGAATTCCAAGTAAGATCTAACTGTGGATCCGTAAGTTCTGTAAATTCTGCTTTAAAACAATTTACAACAACTAATGTTAATTATTGTGTTGCTGAAGGAGGTAGTATTACAGATGAATTTATTGGAATTGTATCCATAAATGGAACTAGTCATAATACAGTTTCAACAACAACGTCTGGATATTCAGATTTAACAGCAACATCTGTTTTTGGAGATTTAGATATATTAACTAATGCAACTGGAAATACGATTAGTGTAACAAAACACTGGACTGGAGGCAACTATAACGAAGCGGTTACAATTTGGATAGATTTTAACCAAAATGGCACCTTTGAAACTGCTGAACGCATATTTAGAAGAAGCTCTAATCAAACAAACCCAGTTTCAGGTACTTTTGATATTCCAAATGATGCTGTTCTTGGCAATACACGAATGCGCGTATTAATGAAATACTATAGCGGAGCCGGAAGCAACGCCAATAATCCTTGTGAAACGTTTAATTATGGTGAAGTTGAAGATTATAATTTAAACATTACCAATTCTACATTAAGCACTTCAAGTTTTGATACAAACGCAATTAAGGTTTATCCAAATCCATTTAATAATTCAGTGAATATTAAATTAATTGAGAATAATCCTGTTAATATTGACGTATTTGATATTAGTGGTCGAACAATTTCAAAACAAAAAAACATAGTTCCTGTAAGCCAAATAATTAC
This sequence comes from Flavobacteriaceae bacterium UBA5079, assembly GCA_002414705.1. Classification (GTDB taxonomy): domain Bacteria; phylum Bacteroidota; class Bacteroidia; order Flavobacteriales; family Flavobacteriaceae; genus Algorimicrobium. Next base: position 5,326 of record DIAL01000107.1, on the reverse strand, counting down.
CTTAAGTAATATGGATAAACTTTCAGCAGGAACCTATTTCATCCAGATAACTGATAACACTGGAGATAAAACAGTTGTGAAACGAATTATTAAACAATAAGACTTCTTCCAAAACAAAATGTCAAAGAGGTTGAAAACAAAAAACACCTGTTTTCAACCTCTTTTAACAAACTGTTAAACAGCAACTTAAATTAAATATTTACATTTTATCGATTATTTTTGCATTTCATAGAATTATGACTTTTATTTGCTTAAGCTATTAAAGATTAAACCATTAGTCCCAAAAACTAATAAATAAACTACTTATGAAAAATTCTACTAATCTAGTACGAAAGTACCTGATGCTACTCAGTGTACTTCTATTTTCAAGTTATTCATTCTCACAAGATTTTAACGTACAACACTTAACCGCTTCCAACATTGGAAGAAGTGGTGGTACTAACACCATTACGGCGGTATCATCATTAAACAATGCCTTTGTTTTAAACAACAATAACAGATTGGCGCAAGCAGGAAGACCAGATAACAATGGTACACATTCGGCTACTGATTTATCTGGTGCTGCAAAATTAACGGCTACCAATACTGTCACGTTTTACAGAGACGGTGGATCTACAAACAACAATACAAGATTTAGCACCTCAATTTGGGATTATACTGGAACACCTGGAGGCGCAAATGAGTTTATTGTTCGCGGAAGGTATGTTGTAACTTTAAATGGAACAAACAACTCGACTACTCAAGCTTTAAGTGGTATTTCAAATGCTAACAAATGTATTCCATTCATTACTGGAATTGTTAACAATGCAACTGTAGAAGGTGCAGATAGTGGAAGTGCAATTGCTTATCTTGAAAATGCATCCACTATGCGTATTCAAAAAGGATCTAACATAAACAACGTTTCGGTGTATATTACTATAGTGGAGTTTACCGGAAGTAACTGGACAATTCTACATGGAGACTCTGGTGCTGTTGATGCAGATACAGGTAATATAACGTTACGTGCCAATGCTAATGGTACAGGTACTGCAACAAACGTAAGTAACTGGAATAATGCTATGATTTTCACACACCATAGAGGAAACATTGCGGATAACAATGTTGATGAAGCTATTGCTGATAATTGGCCAATAACTCGTCCAGGAGCAAACAACCAAACTGTTAGTTGGGAATTTCATTCAAATCATGATGCTGCAGCTTCTGGAAATAGGCATTTTATTCATGTTGCTAATAATCCAAACATAAATATTAGTAGATTCTCAGATTCTAGCAGTACTGAAGGTCTAACAAATGTAGACATTACTTCTGCGGCTTTATCTAACATAAATGAAGCGTTAATTATAGGAACAGCAACATCAAGTGGAACTGGAACTACTTATGGTAGAGGTTGGAGAAACTTCTACTTAAACTCAACAACGCAAGCGGCACATTGGGCTCACAGAAGTGGAAACACAATAGATAACGAAATTCAGGTAATTAACCTAGCTACTCCTAGACCAGAAATTAATATTGTAGGATTAGGAAATACTATAAACGATGGGGATTTAGCACCAACCGTAGTAGATAATACTGATTTTGGTTCCGTATTAAATGGCACTACATCAGATCATACATTTACGATTCAAAATACAGGAGCAGCTACATTAAACTTAACTGGCGGAACACCTTTAGTTGATATTTCAGGTAATGCTGCTTTTACAATTTTAACACAACCTAGTGGAAACACAATTGCAAGCGGAAGTAGTAGAACGTTTGTAGTGCGGTTCTCTCCTACTGTTCTTGGTACTGTTACTGCTGATATTTCAATAGATAACAACGATAGCAATGAAAATCCATATAATTTCAGAATTCAAGGAATGGGATCATTACCAACGTATTGTTCAGCTTCAGGTAGTACATCCTACGAAACAGGAATAACCAGAGTACAATTTAATACTATTGATAATAGCGACGGCATATTAAAAGATGTTGGCTATGAGGATTTTACAGCAATTTCAACTACTGTTGATAGAGGTACTACTTATAACCTATCTACCAATGTTAATACTGATGGAGGTTTTAATGTCTATGCCAGAGTTTGGTTTGACTGGAATCAAGATGGTGATTTTGTTGATCCAGGTGAAGAATATAATATGGGAAGTGCAAACAGTGTAACCAATTCTCCAACAAGTGGTTCGCCTTCAGGTATTCTTATACCTGCAACGGCAACACTTGGAAATACAAGAATGCGTGTGTCAGCTAGATATAACGGATATGCTGATTCTTGTGATTCTGGATTTGATGGTGAAATTGAAGATTATACCATTAACATTACTTCTGGAACGCCACAGCCAGAAATAAATATTACGGGTCTTGCTATTTCTATTACTGATGGCGATATTTTACCAACACCAACTGATGATACAGAATTTGGTTCCGTTGGTGCAGGCTCTACCGTAGATCATACATTTACTATTCAAAATACTGGAACGGCAACATTAAATTTAACAGGAGGTTCTCCACTTGTTGATATTTCTGGTAATGCTGCTTTCACAATCCTTACACAACCTAGTGGAAGTACTATTGCTGCTGGATCAAGTAGAACTTTTGTAGTTCGTTTTGCGCCTACAATAGGCGGAACGGTTACAGCTAATATTTCAATTGATAATAACGACAGTAACGAAAACCCATATAACTTTAGAGTTCAAGGTTCTGGTGTTGCGGCACTAACTGAAGGCCCAGGTGGTGTAACTAATGATTTAGCATTATGGCTAAAAGGTACTGATGGTCTTGGCTATACTAATGGACAACCAGTAACTTTATGGGCAGATCAAGGTCGTGGTGCAAATGCAACAGTTAATACTGCTGGACAGGAACCTACTTATTTTGATAATCCTACTAGAAATGTAAATTTTAACCCAGTTGTAGAATTTGATAATACATTTTCTTCATTTAGTTTAGATGGTGATTATTCTTATGATGATACATCAACTCAATTTTTAGAAGGTACATCTGGTTTGTACACACAAGATATTTTTGTCGTGGTTATTCCAGATGATACGGTAATTAATCGCTCTTTTGGATTTATGGATGTATTTTGTGGAGACGCCGATTTCTCTACTAACTCTCCTGATGCTACAGGTATTGGTTTTGGAGATTACACAGGTAGAATAACAAACGAAACGATATCATTTGCTATCGATTCTTATAATCAAAGTATTCCGGGCGATGGTTATGCAGTTCAAGATGGACCAAGTACAACGTATGATAACGTAGGTATAATTAACACCCGAAACAATACTGGTGCTACCCAACAACAATTATTTTATAATGCCAATAACATTGAATACCTTCAGAATGATATTCCTTCGTTTGTAAATGTTAGTGACTCACGTTTTTGGATTGGACGAAGTGAAGGTTGGGAAGCAACATTAAATGGTCGTATGTGTGAAATAATCACCTATTCAGCCAGAAAAGACGATGTTAATTTAACACGAGAACGTAACCGAATCCAATCGTATTTAGCTATTAAATATGGTATAACATTAGGTGTTAATGGTACGTCTCAAGATTATGTAGATAGCGATGGAACTCTAATTTGGGATGTCAATACAGGCACACCTGCTTTAGACGTTTTTAACTATGATATTGCTGGAATTGGTCGTGATGACGCATCTGATTTACATCAAAAACAATCACGTAGTGTCAATAAAGCTATTGATGGTGGTTTTAGAGCACAAGGTGTTTTAACTATTGGTATGGGTAACCTATCTAACACAAACAGCCTGAATGCTAATTCAGAATTAGAAGATAAAGAGTTCCTTGTTTGGGGTAATAATGGCATCGATTTAGATAATGCTGCTGTTATAGTAGATGTGGACATGAGTACAGATATTTCACCTACAATACCCGGAGGAACGCATGTTCAATTTAATGGTATTGCAAGAACTTGGAAAGTTGTTGAAAAAGTAGCACCTCTTGGAGATATTCCTGCAGTTGAAGTTGCTATTCTAAAAAGTGCTGTTCGTACAGCAACACCTCCAAATGGTCGTTATTTAATGTTTATTTCTGATACACCTAACTTTGATCCTACAGCTGATTATCGTGTTATGACTGAAGGTACAAATGAACTAGGAGAAGCTATTTTAAAAACAAATTATGATTTTGATGACACTAAATACATCACATTCGGTTGGGCTCCTGAACGTACGTTTGAACGTTCAGTATATTTCAACGGAACAACAAACTATGTGGATATGGAAGATGCTCTGGATGTAAATCCTACAGCGTTTACAATATCTTCTTGGATTAGACGTGATGCTAACTCTTTAAATAAATCAATTCTGTCTAAACGTGATGCGTCATACACTGAAGGTTATGATTTTAAAATTAATCCAGTAGGACAATTTGAAGTGTCTTGGAAAACATTTTCGGGCGCCATTCAAAGAACAACATCTAATACCATAATCCCACAAAATGAATGGCATCAAGTAGCCGTTATTTATCAAGGCGGTACAGCATATCTATATATTGATGGAATATTAGATAAACAAGAAGCTAAAACTGCTCCTAATAACACGGATGAATCATTTTATATTGGTGCGGCTTCTAAATTAACGCCTCAAGCGTTCTTTAACGGAAATATTGACGAAGTGCGTATTTGGAATACAGCTTTATCAGTAGCTCAACTTCGTTATATTATGAATCAGGAAATTGAAAATAATTCAGGTTTTGTTGGTGGTGCTTATTTCTTAAGTAAAAGTGTTACACCTACTAAAGATGAAGTTGCCACAATTCCTTGGTCTAGTTTAGCTGGATATTACCCAATGTCTACGTATACATATACGAATACAAAAGATGAATCTGGAAACGGTAATCAAGGTGCTTTACGTACATTAAGAACTGTAGATAAACAAACCGCTCCACTACCTTATAAGTCTGCGGCAAATACTGCTTGGGATACAAATTCAACATGGGCAAATGGTAGCATACAAACTATTCCTGGTACAAACTCTCTGGTAGATAACACCAAAACAGTAGACTGGAATATTGTAGAAACCAATCATAACATTTCCATGAATAATAGTAGTTTAGCAACTGCAAACGCAGATAACCGAAATCTATTAGCCTTATTTGTGGAATCTAATAAAATAACCGTTGATGGGGATAATACGTCAGAAACAGGAAATGGTGTTACCATTACACACCATTTAAATTTAGAAGGTAAAATTGACTTGGAAGGCGAATCTCAATTAATCCAAACTATTGATAGTGATTTAATGGTTGGTACTTCTGGTACTCTTGAAAAAGACCAACAAGGAACACGCGATTTGTTTACCTACAATTA
>DIAL01000019.1:7189-12305 GCA_002414705.1 Flavobacteriaceae bacterium UBA5079 | reverse complement strand
GGATTAGCGGCTGATATGTTATCTAGTTTTGGCTCTGTGATGACAAACTTGTTTTTGATTATTTTAACTGTGGTTTTCATGTTATTTGAATCATCGACGATTCCTCATAAATTACATTTAGCATTAGATGACCCTCAAATGCGTTTAAATCAAATTGAACGCTTTTTATCTTCGGTGAATCAGTATATTGCGATTAAAACCTTAGTTAGTATTGCTACTGGTTGCATTGTGTCACTAATGTTATGGGCTTTTGGTTTAGACTTCTTTTTACTCTGGGGAGTATTAGCGTTTCTGCTTAATTACATTCCAAATATAGGTTCTATTATTGCCGCAGTACCGCCAATGACCCTCGCTATTCTACAATTGGGTATAGGGGAGGCGGGTGCTATTGGACTTGGTTTCGTGTTAATTAATATGGTGATGGGTAATATCATTGAACCAAGATACTTAGGTAAAGGTTTAGGGTTATCTACTTTAGTTGTTTTCTTATCACTGATTTTTTGGGGCTGGTTACTGGGTTATCTGAACCAATATAAAGTCCAACAGAAAAAGTTTATATATTCATTCTAAATCACATCTTAATATATTGAAATGTCGATGAATATTGAATATATGCACTCTAATCATACTTATAAAACCTGTCTGACAGTAAATCAACATACTTCATAACACGTAATATTAATTATTAAATCAGTTATTAATTACTTATACATCTTAGTATTTCAAAAGTTTAATATGCTTTCTAATATATGGTGTTTTACATATTATTTGAGACTTAATCAGTAATGATAAATTTGTAGGATATTAAACAGAAAGTTCCGCCAAATATTCTTATTGATAGTTTTAACCATACGTCAGAATTCACTGCACCACTACATGCGGTAATAACGGAACTGTCGTAGAGAGAAGTACACTGTAAAACTTAGTTTCTACTTATATTTTCTTACTTTTAAATTATAAAGTTAACTTTCATAAAATAATTTTTCGATAAAAAAATCAAAAAAACTAGCTAGTTTAAATTCATGATGATTAACCAAAATCATTATAAGTAGCCACCATTCACTAAAATATTCGCTTATAAACCTCCATATCCTAAATTTAATTTTATTATGTATTTGTAATTAACGTATTGTTTATATTGTACTTTATTTTGTTCATTAATAATATCCATGCTAATTATAAAAATAAAATTTATAAAAAAAATATAGTTTCCCATAATATTTACATCGTTATCATTTAGAGGTTTTTAACAATGTCGAAGGGAATAAATTTAAAAAATTATATCGCGATTAAAAAAATATATCGTGGTTATGTGGTTTATGAGTTGATCGATGATATGGGTGATGAATTTGTCCCTTTTTCTTTGTTTCAGCGAGAACTGATTGATAATCCAACATCATTTAAGTCAGTTCGTAAAGAACTTTCAGCTTCAACTATAAAGATTGCTAGAACTGCTGTAGCAAAATTTTTAGACTATCTAGATGAAATGGGTGTCAACAAGGAGGACTATAACTCTAACTTACTAAGATTTATTGTTAATTTGTATCCTGAATACTTGGCTTGCAATATTGATCAACAAAACACTTTACTTAAAAAGGCTGATGAGGCTCTAAAAGCATATAAGCCGAATTTGCGGAGTAAAGGATCACAAAAATCTCATATTATATATGTGAATAATTATCTAGATTTATCGGAGAAAATAGCCAGAGAGAGTATTGAATTACTTGCTGTGAAACAAGGGCTTAATCCTAATGCTGCTTACCAGTCAACTTTTACTTCATTATGGGAGTTAAAATCACTAAGTCAAAGCGAAAGAAAGGCGATTTCTGCAAGTAAAGTAGGCGCTTGCATTAGGGATAAAGGGCAAATAATGCTCAAAACTTCAAGAACTTTAAATGTCTCTAGGCAGGCGAGTAATGTAAAACCAATTACATCAGAACTAGATAGAGCTTTCCCTATAGATAGTGTTGAGAAACTACTTTTACATGTATCTTCAAAAAGGAATCGAGCAATATTTTCAGTTCTAGCTTGCTTAGGATTGAGAATATCAGAAGTCTTACAGCTAAGGTGGAGTGACATTAATATACTTGAAAAAGATATTGTATCAATCCCTGCAAGTAAGGATGAGTTAATTAAGGCTAAAGTTCCATTAGATAAAATACTTAGCATTTTATCTAATAAGGGGAGAAATACTATCTCAACTATGGCAATAGGAGAGCTTGAGTCCTTAATGTTTAGATGCCTATATGAGTATCAATGCAGTAGTGAATATAAGACATCACCGAATCATGATTTTATTTTTGTTTTTTCTCGTGGGATAAAAAAAGGGGAGCCATTACTTCAAATTTTAGACGTAGAGAATAATGCTGTATCTATATTACTTAAAGCATTAAAGCTAGCTTGTAAGAAAGCAAATATTTCCCCACCTAATATCTCGCATTATAAAGCTTATGTTCTACATGATTTTAGGCATGGTTACGGAACATATATGCTGAACTCAGCACCTTACATTGTCGAAATAATTGACTCATATGGTACAAGAGAAATAATAGAATACGGATTTCCGATTGCCGATGTTAGTAAGTTTATGGGACATGCAAATGTTGGTTCAACCGAAGTATATTCTAAAAAATCTTTATCTAAACAGAAGGAATCTCATATTGAAGCTACTGCAATTTTGCAAGCAGCAGGGTGCACAAAAACTAGAGTAATAGCATTGGCAACTTACCATGCAAAAGCAAGAGATCAGTTGATTGCGTCTATTGAATCTCCGGTAGATAGAGCTGAAGTAAAGAAATTAATTGAGGACCTTAATCATGATTAATCTTAATTCCGATCCTATGTTTTTAGTGAATAGAAGTGTTTTATCAGCATCGTTTAAGTCTGCACTCATTGATATCAAAAACTATTTAAGTGAAGCAGGATATTCTAATGAAATCAGAAAGATCAAAAATCAACATTTTGGAACTAACGCTGATAGATATCATTTCAGTGGAGAAGAATTTATTCCAGTTCTCCCTAAAGAATATACAGCATTTGAGCTGACATCTATTATCTTAAGCGACTCTTTTATCGAAGCTTTAGATGTAAATGAAAATTTAATAGTAAGAATACTTGAAATTGCAAAGTATGAAAATAAGGTCACTGTTGCAAATCGAAGTAAGCAGCCTGAATTTAGAGAAACTTTGATAAACCCTGTTATAGATTTATCTAGTTTCTCATATTATGGTGTTTCAGGTGATCAATATGTACTTAGTCGATTTTGGCATTTTTTGGCATTACCCATTCTTACAAGGCTATGGCAAGAAAACGTTCTAGTTCTTCCAATAGATTCAAAATTAACAATTGTTCATGTCAATTCAGCAGCCGACAGGCTTCTCTATCATAATTTATGTATACCAAACAACGCTAGTATTGACTTAGTTCGTTTTCTCGAAATGTTCTCTCTGAATAAAAAGGAAAATAATTCGAAGGTTATTCTTTTTGATTTATTGAATTTATTATTAGCGACAGATTGGCTTCAAAAAATGAATTTGTTTGAGTTGAAAGAAACTTTCATACTTCATAGTTATTATTGGAAAAAATGGGATTCTCAAAATATGAGGGGGATGACACCAATATTGTTAAGGACCTTAAATCGTAATTATGGAATAAAACCAGAATATGTATCATATGGGACTGTATTTCAAAACGCTATTAAGGTTATACCCGCATATAAACAAGAAATAGAAGAAATCAGAATGTTTGCAGTTTCGGAAGCTGAACGTTTACTTTTAATGGAGCAAATATCTATCACAAAAGATGAAGTGGATACAATGGATAGTAATGAAGCTTGGGACTTTTGGGGTAATTTTGATGCAGCTAAATTGTTGTATGAAAGCCAGGGTAAGTTTAACGTGAGTCTATTCTCTTTCGATAGGTTGAACTTGTTTTTTGATTGTGATATGCAAGTATTAGCTGATTGGGTTGATTATGGCAAAGTATATACGGAAACACTCAGCCCTAATAGTTCATTAAGAAATTATCAAGGTGGTACTAAAGTTGTTTTAAAATATCTATTGTATTTAATAGTTTGGTTTAAAGAACATAGTCCTAATTTTGATTTTCCATCAAATTTCAGCAAGTTAACTCGTAGTGTTTTTCTTATTAGAGAAAGTGAAGAGCAAGAATTACCAAGAACATTATCTGAGTTTTTTTTAGAGTTTTCAAATCAAAGTCTCTGTGGAGAATTTAGTAAATTTTTAAAATGGATTCAAGTTGACAGTACATTTTTACTTGAAGTGAAACATAGTCAATCAAATAGAATTGTAACAACGGCTGAGTTCAAAAAATCTTGGTTCCAAGCTAAATCAAATATATTTGGTAAAAGATCAAGTCAAGGTGATGCTAAGCTTGCTTTTGATACATCTGATTATGCCACTCTCAAATATTACATGAAATCAATTGAAAATTATTTCATAGAGGTTCAACGTTTTATTATCAAACGTGTTGAGGAGGCTACTGAAAACCCAGATGGTAGGGTTTTATGGGAAAAATCTGAAGGTCCAGAATTAGATCCATCATTTTACCTAAAAGTAAGCGAAACAGCGCTTATCGATTTAGGTTGGGAATCTCTAGGATTGCACCGTAAAGGTATAATTGATGAAAAAAGAGGACCATTAGCACGTAAAACCAAAGTTTGTACTTCTAGATTATCTTTTATGTCAATAGATTTAGAAAAATCAAGGGAGCACTTACCCGCTAACTGTTTCAATGTAAGTTATTTAGATACGTTAGATGGTGAAATTAAAATTACTACTTTAAGCGGAACAATACCAGTAATTACTCCAGTTAGGCGGATGCATAATCAACCTCTAAATGTTGACCTCATGATGCCGATGCTCAACGTTCTTAGGCCACAGATGGTTACCGCGAGCTTAGGATTAAGACACTTGCATGGTTTTACTTTAGATGAAAATGAATTTGATTCATATATAGATCATAACGTGGATAAGGAATTAGGTGTTACAACATTACTTATTACTACAGATAAAGTAAAAACCAGACCTTGGTTAAGACCAGTAAGCTATTCTACAATGGAAATAATGTATCGCGAAATTGAATTCAAAAAAATTTA
>DIAL01000019.1:2723-7021 GCA_002414705.1 Flavobacteriaceae bacterium UBA5079 | reverse complement strand
ATGCATTTAATTTATTAGCAAATAAAGATGATTATAAATATAATGAGCAGATACAGTTTAAATGCCTGTTTTCTCAACCAAATACGGGTAAACCTGCATCAGATAAAACACGAACAGAAGGTTGGAACAATTTACTTATAGGATTCTCTTCATTTATTTCTATCATAAGAGGTCGCACCCACAGTTATTTACGTTGGTGTCCAGTGGCAGAAGGAACCGGAAGTGTTCCAAATTTAAAAAATAAATTTTATGAAGATGACGCATTTGTCATAGGCGCTAGACGGGTTATGCCTAATGCTATGAAAAATGAAAATGGTATTGAAGTTATTGTGAACAATGAATATACAGCTATTTCATTAAGATCAAAACATACACCACACTCGACTAGAAATACGTTTATAAGTAGTTTGACTGGCAGTATGGATTTAGCTGATATAGCTTCTCTAGTTGGCCAAAATTCAATAGCTACAACGGTACATTATAACCAGGTAACAAAAGAGAAATTTAAAAAGTATAAAGAATCTCATAGAGCTGTAGTTACTCCTCAATCGTCAAATGATTCGAAAGTAGTTAAAAGCTTTAAATCAGATAGAATAAAAACAGAGTTGAACTTTGGATTTACCTCTGTAGATGTTCATCAAGAAGATCCTCGTTTCATTGAAAATAAAGGGTCAACAAAAAGACCCCAAGGTTTAATTCTTTTACGAACCGCTAGTCAAAATACAATTGCTTTTTGTGATACTCATATTTGTTCATTTAATATGAATTGTCCTGAGGAAGTCGTTGAAGAAAATAGTGGGTATCGAAAATGCGGAATATGTAGAGTAAAAGTAACTGGAATTGACCATGCCCCGGCAATAGCCAAAAATATTGAATTACTCGAAATTGAGCTATTAAATGCTTTTATTAAGCATAATAAACATAAAATAAGTACAGGAACCACTGAGACAAACTTTAAAGTGAATTATGATGAGATTGCATTTGAAATGGCAGGTTGGGAGCTTTCATTACAACTTGTTGAGAAAAAACGACAAGAACTCTTGAAGTCTAATATTATTTTTGAGAATGAAGGTGAGAAACCAGAATTACTTGATAGCAATATCCATGTTGTTAAAAGTAAAACGCCTGTTGATGAGTTGATATTGACCGCAATTGAAGAGGCTCCTAATTTTCCAAGTATGGTTGAATACTCCAAACTTTTAACTGAAGTTTCGCGAAGATTAAAAGCAAAGATTTTATTTTCTTTAGCTTCAGCTTCTCCTAAAAAAATGGAACTTTATATTGATGAAATAACTAATACAGATGCCAGTGGTAATACACTCCTTCAAGTCTCATCATTAATAAAATCATTAATCAATACTAAAGCGGTTACCTCTGAGCAGTTGATAGAATTAATTTCAAATGAACGACAAGATTACTCGAACCCGACTAAACGATTACACTCTTTTTTAAATATTGATAATGCAGTTAAAAAAGAAGCAAGTCGTATAGAAAGTATGACATCAATTAAAGTAATTCCTAATGATGAAGACTAAAAAAGTTAGGGACATGGATACGTACTATTTAGTTAAAGAGGAAAAGATAAAAATTGACGCTGTTACGTCCATATTATCAAAACTTGGGACTAAAAAGACACATAAGTATCATCCAACATGTATCACTGAGTTAGCTAATAAAGTAAGTGGTTTATGTAAAGGTTATGTTCATGAAGGAAACATTATTCAGTCGATAGGTATAAGCACATTATTAAGTAAAAATCTAAAGTATAGGGTTCTACTAGATGGGTTTTTTACATCTCTGACAGGTGATGATTCATTAAAGTTGAATGTTAGTTCAGCAAGTAAAAATGCTCTAAGAGTAATGGTTAGAAACCTACAATTAAAATTAGTTGAAACACAAAAAGAAGTCGATATTTTAACCAAACGAATTCAAAATAAATCTGGTTCTAAATTTGAAAGTCTACCTAAGCATAACGTAAATGATACAAACCAGAAGCAATCCGAATCTCAGACTAAACATGATCTATGTTCGAGTATATTTATGGTTCTTAACTATATAAGAAAAGAACAATTGGCATTATTTGAAATTGTTAACGGATGCCTGCAAGATAATCTTAGTGGAGATGTTATTGTCACGGAAATCTATTTTGAAGAGTACTTAAACTGGCTTAAAGAAGAAGCGAAAAAGGTTGAAGATGATGAAAACGATTCCATTTGAAACTTTTAATATATTAGATATTTCTATTGCAGCTCGTAGCCGTGGACCTATCATAAAAAGGCGAATAGAAATAATTTTTTCTCGTATGGTGGAGCATAAGTATAAATTTTCGGCTGAACCTGCTAATGCTATTTTTGGAGTAAATATCAGTGAGGTGGCACGTTGGTGCGGAATGAAAAACCGAAACCCTTTTTATACTAATGATAATTATAAAGTTATGCTAAAAAATGCGATAACAAATATTGGTATATATGGAGAAAACCCTTCTATTATAACAGAGTCCTTACTTAAAGAAGATTTAGACGAGCGACAAAAAGACATAGGCTCCCTAAAGCGTCAAATTCAATCACTGCAACAAGAAAAAAGAGTTCTCTCTGATAAAGTAGATGCATTAAATGATGCTTTGTTAGAAGCTTTAGATGATAACAAAGATGCTGAAAGAAAAATTAAAACTATCCATGAAAGCATTGAAAATCAGCGAGAAAACTTGATGAAATCTGGTGGCAGGGGGTACGTATGGTTGAAATAGTAACCGTGCAAGTAACTAATATTTTTAAAGGAAAATTTGGTATAGGTGACGCTATCGTAACAGGTAGGCTATATAAAAAAGAGCGTGGAGATTATGTTAAGAAGTTAATTAGATTAAAAATTAATGTTTCAAGCTCAACTGCAAGATTGCCTCAGCCAGGAGAGTTTGTTCAAGCTAAAGGACATTGGGTTGCATATAAAAAGTCAACGCAGTTGTTAGTCGAAGAGTCTTCATCTATATCCATACCCGTAGATATCTTGGACTTGGAGTTGATTAAATCACCGTTAAAAGTACCCTCTGTCTACAAATATATCTTCAAGAATCACCCAAATTTTTCTGGCATTGGTTTAGGAGTAAAAAGACTTCAAAATGCAGTTGACTCTTATGGCAGTTTTAGGGTTTTCATGGTTGATCTGGAAAATAGAAATACGAAGGGAATAACGGAGGCTTTTAATGGTAATTATATCCGAGCTAAAGCCTTTATTAATGGCTATCACTCAATACAGTCAGAAATAGACACAGAAAAATTTTTAAATGAATCAGGACTAGATATAAGAGAAAGTAAAAAAATAGTGTCTTTATTAGGCACTAAATGTCACATGATTATACGATCAAATCCATACTGTCTTTTAGCATTTGGGACTAGACTTATTAAAAAAGGATGGATAATAGCTGAGAAGCTAAAGGTTCTGCTAAAAATAGATGACAGCGATCCTAGAAGGTTATTAGGTGCCGTAGATAAAATAGTTTATGACGCTCTTTCTTTAGGTCATACGTCTATTCCTATTGATGATGCATTAAACAGTTTATTCATTCTATTAAATACTAAAGTTCATGCTCTAGCCGCTATTCAAAACGCATTAAAGTCAAAAACAGCATGTATAGTGGGTGAGTTCATTCAAGGAACTGGGCCAGCAGAATTAGAAATTAATATAGAGAAATCATTTTCATCTTTATTATGTAATACAAATGTAAATCAGCAAGATCTATTTGGTAGTTTTCAGAGTGAATCAATTGCCATTGAAGCTGATAAATATGCTGATTTTTTTCATAAAAAAAATGGATATGAATTAGTAGATAAGCAAATAAAAGCTATAAAAATGGCATTTACAGGAAGAATAACTGTTCTTCAGGGGGAAAGTGGGACGGGGAAGACAACAGCATTATCTGGAATTAAAGCGGTAGCTAATAAAGTTGGTAAACCTGTTTATTTTATTACCTTGGCTGGAATTGCACAGCGTAAAATATATAGAAATTTAAAAACAGAAAGCTTAGTACAATTCATTACGAATGAAAATAAAGGGGATATTAAATCTTCATTAAATATAGAAGAGCCTACTTGTTTCACTATACATGCTTTTATTAACGCTATTTATAATTCAAGAAAATCTAACTTAAATTCACATTTAAAATTAAGAATGAGTGAAGCACCTATTATAGTCATGGATGAGGCATCAATGCCTGATTTGGGAATATTTAATCGGTTACTTGACGCTCTTTCTGGCAGTAAATATCATTTATTTATGGCAGGGGATATTGGGCAATTAGCACC
>DIAL01000019.1:1952-2664 GCA_002414705.1 Flavobacteriaceae bacterium UBA5079 | reverse complement strand
AATTGGATTTGGGGTGGTATGGCATAAATTACATGAGTCCAAATATGTGCCATATATTGAGCTAGATCAGGTACATAGACAATCAAATGAAAACCCACTAAAAAAGGTAGCTCAAGCGATACGGATCGGAAAAATGCCTAGGTTACCGCTATTTGATAAAAAGGATATTAAATGTGGTGCGTACTTTTCTGAAAGTAAAAGTAATGACCTAATTATTACTGCCTTTGAAAATGCTGTAGCCTTAGGGATTAATGAGACACAAATTATTGCCCCAACCAAAAACACTGCTAAGTTAATCAATAAATATGTTCAAAACAAACGAATTTCAAAGAAAATTATTCAAGACCCATCTTCTAATTATATGAACCGATTTTATTTAGGGGATAGAGTTATTTGTACAAAGAATAATCATGAATTAGGATTACAAAATGGGGATATAGGGGAGTTTGTTGGGGTAGTTTTAGAGGACAATACAGAATATGCTCACTTCAGTTTTCAGAATAGAGATTACAAGTTACTTGAACAAGATGTTTTTGAATGTAGAATTCAATTAGGGTGGTGTATTACTATTCATAAAACTCAAGGCTCTGAATTTAATAACACTATTATAGCATTACCAACATTGGTCAAAAGAGAAAGCTTAAATGGTAATAGTTTAAGCTTTATAGAACGAAGTATGATTTATACTGCTTTAACTCGCTCTTCCAAGGTA
>DIAL01000019.1:1595-1783 GCA_002414705.1 Flavobacteriaceae bacterium UBA5079 | reverse complement strand
TTAAAAAGTGCTGTTGAATCTGAAGCACGTTGGAAAAAGTTAAATACATTATTTAATTTGGATAGGTATATTGACTTGAACCAAATAGATTATGTTAATCATTTCGATAGGAAATAAATGATGTGTTGATAAGTGTATAATTCTCGGTAAAAATCCGCTTATTATAATTAAGTGGCATTGCTTATAGA
>DIAL01000019.1:523-1444 GCA_002414705.1 Flavobacteriaceae bacterium UBA5079 | reverse complement strand
TAGAGGGGGCTGCCTCCACTGTATGGGCTAAATGATTTACTCTAATAACAATTGATTTTCCAATTTACTGATACGATATTAGGTGCTGTGGGCTTGCTATTGCTATTTGTCAAATAATGTCGCTATCAAATACAAGCAAAGAGGCTTTAAATAGTATTAAAGTCCCAGCGAGACAAGCTCAACTAATTTTTCTATTCTGTTTATTAACGTGAATGCTGGAATCATTTTTGCGACTCATTCGATTGATAACAAATTGTTATTGTTGATAGCACTTCAACCAAACGCAGATATTAAATACTACTTATGTTGCGATTTATTATGGACAATTACATCAGAACTGCCAGTCATTATCATCTAATACACTCACCTAATAACATTTACTGTGACCACTGAATAACATTGGGTTTACCACTAATAAATATGATCAATTTGTGCACAAAGCGGAAGCTTTTGGTATCAGCAACAAACCTTCCGCAGCTAGCCATAAGCTGACCTTAAGTTTTATAGCTGTAAGGGCAACTTGGAGCCTAATACAGACATTAAGAAATTAGACTTGGCGGAACTACAAGTAAATGACTTAACCTAATAAATTGCTTAGGGTTTAGTCATTTTTTGTTTAAGATTTAGCTTACTTCTGATAATCTGAATTATCAGAAGTAAATAATATGAAAGCAATTAAGGAAGATATTTAATGTACAAATACTACTCGATTATTTTATCTTTAATATCAATATCAGCCTGCACGGAAGAAAGCACTCTACCTGTAATCGAAGGCTCTATTATAGGATTCTATCTGAAACATGAAGCTAGCAAGCCACTTTCAGAAGAAAAAAGCTATATATTTGGAGATGGCTTGTCTTACAGTTTTGATAGGTATTGCCCAAAAATCACATCCAAACATCTAGATAGGACGACAGGGTT
>DIAL01000019.1:0-409 GCA_002414705.1 Flavobacteriaceae bacterium UBA5079 | reverse complement strand
TAAATACAAAAAAAAGGAAATAACTGACTGCATGGCATGGTTTAAGACAGCAGACAAAGAATCTGAAATGGGCAGGGGATCGCACAACTTGTATGATTTCATAGTAAAGTATGATTTATCAGATAAACAACTACACACTCTAGGGAGCGAAATTTATAATAAATATACTGGTCGACCGGAAAGCGGAACAATCGATAAAACAGCTAGTTCAAAGGTTGTTGTAGCCGAAGCAAAGCATGTTAAAACTTCTAGTTCTTCTAATGGGTTACAGTTTGAGTATCGTTGTAGTAATGGGAAATCAATAAGTGTTTTCAAGGATGGTAATTACTTAACAGCATACGGTGGTAACTCTGTATCAACAACAACACATCAAATGTCTAAAGAGCAAGTAGCTAATAAAGCGTGTAAT
>DIAL01000124.1:11965-19580 GCA_002414705.1 Flavobacteriaceae bacterium UBA5079 | reverse complement strand
AAAATTAGAAGAAAGGAAAAATTCCAGTTCAAATTTAAACAGAGAAGTATATAATGGTGAATACGGATTTACCATTGAAACAAACTTTGTTAAATATGTTGAAGATAATATTTCTGGCTATCATTCTTATAGTTTTCCTATTAGAAGAGACGTTCTTGAAGATGATAACATTGAAAATTTAGTCTTTCATAGTAATGATAAAGGTACTTATGATGCTTTTATAGTTAAATATGGTTTTACAAAAAATGACTATGAAATTTTAGAAACCGAAATTTTAGAAAATCTAACAACTAAATACACATCCATTGTTTTTGATGAATTAGATTTACCAACTGAAGATTTGGGTAAAATGATCTATGGATGCTCAGAAGCTTGGGATTATCTCAGCACTACTGAACATTCAGGACAGCTTCATGGCGCCAGCCAGGATGGTACTTGTTCGGTTTCAGGATGTGCTTATGGTAATTCAGGTTGGGTTTTAACAGGTATATCTTGTTCATATTATGATGATGGAACAGATACAGGCAGCGGAACCGGATATGATGGCAATACAGGGACGAATACGAACGGAACAGGAACTAATACTACAGGTGGCAGCCCTACTGGTAATGCAACACCTCAATATCCAATAATTTCTACACCAACAATTATCCAAACATGGCAAGAAGTTGTAGCTTGTGTTAACGGTGAAACTATTTCAGGTACACTTGATAATACCTTATTAAACGGAATCATGATTACTGAATTACAAGACAGTAAATCTTTAGCTACACAAGCAAATGAGTATTTGAATGAAAATGGCTGTAGTGAGGAAGCACAGGCCTTTGTGATTTTTGATATTTTAACTTTTATGAATCCTTATGTTAGTCCAGAAATTGAACAAATTTCTGTTGATTTATTAACAGATGATTGCACCAAATTAATTGTTAGAGATGAAATAATAGGAGATGAAGATTCTGTAGGGACAAATGCCAACTTATTAAATTCTATAAGAAATACTTTTAGTTTAGATAATAATGTGAATTTAGTTTTTAGAAATGCGGATGATGTTCCAGTTGATGCGAATGCATCTGCGGATTTTGATTCTGATGAAAATATTGATAGTGGTGTTTATGATATATACATAACTTTTTCAAATGATTATTTAGCAGAAAACCCTACAAAATTATCAAGGGCTTTAATAACTATTCATGAAATGGTACATGCTAAATTAATGTATTCTTATTTACAAGGAACATTGTTAATGGAATATCCTGAATACACGAATTTAAATACTACGCTTATGCAGTTTTTAGAAAACCGAAATATTGTAAATGGACAAGCACTGAATGACGCCATGCATATTGCTATGGTTGATTTTATTGGATCAATGTCATATTCGTTGTATCAATATGCACAAAATTCTGGTATGACAAACATAACTCATCAATATTGTAAAGAGATTACTAAAGGTTCTTTTTACGGAACTCCTGCCATGCCTTTAATAGGTACAGGCGCTAGTTCAGCGGAAGAATTGGGCATTAAAACTCAAAATGAACAAAATAATGAACCAAATGCTCAAGGAGATGATTGTTAGAAATTTTTTGCTGTTAATAATTTTAATAATTCTAATATCCTGTTCAAAAAAGATGACGGAAGATATAGAATTATTGAATTTAGTTTTAAATGAAAGTAATTATAAGGCACATGACTCAATATACTTAATAAATGAATCGGATAATTCCAGAATAATTCAGTTCTTCAAATTGAGAAATACACAAGAATCTGCTCTGTCTTTCTTTAAAAAAACTAATAAAAATCATCGATTAGTTGATAGTCTGGCTGCCCCTTTCGATTCTGTAGTTTCAAAGCCGATAAAAATTAAATCAAATCAGTATTTAGTTAGAGGTAAAGGAATTAATGAAGAAACTGAAGTGTTTTTGAAAGATAGTTTCAATTACGGTCAATCCAATATTAAATGGGGTGTTCATAAAACTTCTTATAATGTATTTCCCGTAGAAGACTCAATTTCCAATTTTCCCAAACTAAAAATTTCTAAACCTGTTTATAATTTGAACCATAGTAAGGCAATTATATTTAAAACATTGTTACTGAAAACAGGAAAGCAAAAAAATAGCATTTATTTTTTAGAAAAATCAAAAAGCAAATGGCAAATAATATATAAAGAGATCCAAGAGAGTTCAGATTTATTTGACAAAAAATTAATGATAACTAAAGAATAAATTATATAACTGTTGCCATCAGACAACACCTACAATTTACAATTATAAATGGTTTGGTTATGCAAACTGTAATTAATAAGAAATATATACTATTGATATTCACTTTTATTTTAGTTGTGCTTTTATATTTTTTTGGCTTTCAAAAAACATCAACTTTAACCATGGATTGGAAATCATTTAAATTAAAAACAGCGTACTTTGTAGGTTTTATATTATTGTATTTGCTTGCAATTTATATTCTATATAAGAAATAATTATATTGTTTAAAAGGGTTTTTATAGAAAGGTTGACAATAAAAACCGAATTTAAAGAACGTAAAATACTAAAACAGCCTGATTTTCGTTCAGGCTGTTTTTATATTCTATAAATCTAATCTCTTACTGAAACAACGCCTTCAATTCCGTAGCTTCATTAGGTTTCATTTTTCCAGCTAAAACCAAACTCAATTGCTTACGTCTTAAAGCCGCATCAAAACGCTCTTTTTCTAAATCGGTTTCTGGTGTAATTTCTGGTACTTGAATTGGTCGTCCAGTTTCATCAACAGCTACAAAAGTATAAATAGCTTCATTAGCTCTGTCTCGCAAGCCAGATTCACGGTCTTCAATCCAAACGTCCAAGAATACTTCCATGGAGGTTTTAAACGCGCGTGATACTTTAGCTTCTACGGTTACAACACTTCCTAAAGGTACGGAACGGTTAAATGCTACATGGTTTACAGAAGCGGTAACCACAATGCGACGACTATGACGTCTAGCAGCAATACTAGCCGCACGATCCATACGCGCTAATAGTTCGCCTCCAAATAAATTATTAAGTGGATTGGTTTCGCTTGGCAGTACCAAGTCGGTCATAATGGTTTTGGATTGTTCAGGTGTTTTAGGTGTCATGCGGTCATTTTTTAAATGCGCTGCAAAGGTACTACCAATTTCGTTATCTTCTTGATACATCCCGACAAAAAAGTCGTGACACTTGAAGTGACGTGCTTCTCGATACCATCTTTCGTGCCTCAAGATCACTCGAAGTGACGCGTCTTGTTAATTATGGGTATTCAGTTTTATTTTACTTTATTTAGAAGTCTACGTCAGTTCGAGTGTTCATTTGAAGCGGTAGCGAAAAATGAAAGTATCGAGAACTCAATTAAATTTTTTTCTAGCTAAATTCGGTAGTTTTTCAAATTCACCATTTATTAAAGCTTCTTTCTTTAATCGTGACCATTTTTTAATTTGCTTTTCACTTTGAATGGCTAATAGAATATTTGAGAATTCTGCATAATAAACGAGTTTTACTGGTAGTCTTTTATGCGTGTAGCTATCCACATGTTTTCCAGTTTGATGTTCTAAAATTCTTTTGTCTAAATTGGAAGTTACGCCTGTGTAATAGGAGTTGTCGGAGCAATGTAGTATATAGACGTATGATAATTTCACATATAAGTATTTGGCTTCTCGATACAATCTTTCGTACCTCAAGATCACTCGAAGTGACGTTCTTCTCGATACAATTTCTCGTTCCTCGAAATCACTCGAAGTGACGTTTCTTTGTAATTAAGGGTATCTAGTTTTAATGATATCCACGTCAGTTCGAGTGTTCATTTGAGCATAGCTCAAAATGAACGTATCGAGAACATAGGACACTACTCCTTAATTTCTTTCACTAACAACCAAGCCTCTTTATTATGTGTTTTTTTGATATCTCGCAAAGCCTGAAGCGCTTCTAAACGGTCTTCATAACTGGCATAAACCACTTCGTGTAAACCGTATTTATTCGTGCCGATTTTACGAGCTGCATAACCCAAGTCTTTCAGTTGATCGACTTTTTTATCGCTGTTTTCTTCCACACGGAAAGCACCAGCAATAATATGATAATTACCATATTGCTTTTTCACGTTTAACGTAACAGCAGGCAAGGGATTATTAATAACAAACGTAGCTTCTTGGATTTTAGTTTCCAATTGGGTATTCGCTTCTTCTTGGGCTAATTGGTTATGTGTTTCAATCTGATTCACATAATAATTAGAGGCTGCAAAACCACCAATGGTTAAAGCTATTAAGCCAACCGCAGCATATTTTAAATAGCCACGAGATTGACGTCTTTGAGGTGTTACTGCAATAGGAATTACTTTTTCAATCGCTTCCACGGTTTCTTTGTGGATTTCACGCGTAACTTGAGGCGAGGTAAATTGCGATAAACCGAACGCATCCGTTAAATAATTGAAATTATACGACGGTTCAAATAACATTTTTCCTTCGTTGTTTAAGGATAAGCTACCAATGTTTTCAAAAGCAATGGTTTCACCTTCAACTAAATAGGATTTTAAGTATTTTACGCGCTTTTTAATTTTTTTTGAAGCTTCTTCGTAAGGGATTTTCTCAACATCAGCAATATAACGCGCTAGTAAACCATCATTTTCTTGAATTTGCTCATTAAATGATAACACCTTTTTTGGAGGATAAAAAGCATGCGTTGTTTCATGAATTGTTGCGGACGTTCTTCGCGTTAAAAACGAGCCGAATTCAGGTACAGTCACACATTCGTAACGGTAAAGTAAATCGCTTATGTAAGGTTCTAATTGCATAGAAACAAAGTTAGAAATTTTTGTTTGCGAACAAAAAATCTTGCTAACAATTTATTAACATCTTAAAATTTCTTTACTTGTAAGTTGAAAATCAAAACACTATCATGACCGATAATCGCTTATTACATATTTTGGCGCTACAACATGTACCGTTTATTGGTGATATTAGAGCCAAAAAGCTGATTAATCATTGTGGTTCTGTTGAAGCGGTTTTTCAAGAGAAAAAACACCATTTACTCCAAATTGATGGCATTGGCACCAACGTCATTCGCGATTTGTATAATACAAGTCATTTTAAAGCTGCCGAAGCGGAAATGCAGTTTATTTCTGAAAACAATATTCAGTGTTTGTATTTTATGGATGACGGCTATCCACAGAAACTAAACCAATGTATTGATAGTCCTATTTTATTATTTCAAGTAGGCAATGTGAATTTAGAAAACCCACGTATTATTAGTATTGTTGGTGCCAGAAAAATAACCACAGCTGGAATTGCCTTTTGTAATAAACTGATTGAAGAGCTTACACCTTTTAATCCCATTATTGTTTCTGGTTTTGCTTACGGAACCGATATTACGGCACAAAAAGCAGCTATAAAACACGGTTTGCAAACCATAGGATGTTTAGCGCATGGCTTAAATCAGATTTACCCAAAAACCCATAAAAAGTATATGGTAGATGTAGAAAAAAATGGCGGATTCTTCACCGATTTTTGGAGTTCGGACCCATTTGATAGAAATAATTTTTTAAAGCGAAATCGGGTGATTGCAGGTGTGAGTCAAGCGACGATTGTCATAGAATCTGCTGAAAAAGGTGGGAGTTTGGTAACAGCTGATATTGCCAATTCCTATAATCGGGATGTGTTTGCCGTTCCTGGACGCACAACGGATAGCCAAAGTGTGGGTTGTAATAATCTGATAAAATTTCAGAAAGCACACTTATTATCTAATCCATTAGATATCCCGTATATGTTGAACTGGGAATTGGAAACGAAAGAAAAGCCAACCATCCAGAAACAACTATTTGTAGACTTGGAGCCAGACGAACAAATCATTTACAACTATCTACAAACGAAATCCAAAGAGGAGTTAGATAGTATTGCTATAGATTGTGACTTACCAACCTATAAAGTGGCCAGCCTATTACTAAACATGGAATTGAAAGGTGTGATTAGGCCGTTGCCTGGTAAGTTGTTTGAGATTATATAAAATTCCTGCGTATCCAGATAACTATTGGTAAGCAATAATCTAGCCTTTCCCGATGCAAAATCATATTTAATAGCCAACCTTTTCTCTAACTCGCAAAATAACCGCATTGGCAACCTTTCTTGCTTTTTCAGCACCAATTTTTAAAGCGTTATCAATTTCGTGTAAATTATTCATATAATGATTGTAACGTTCACGAGGCTCCGCAAATTTTTCTACAATCAGCTCAAATAAAGCTTGCTTGGCGTGACCATAACCATAATTTCCAGCTTCGTAGTTGGTTTTCATAGTCGCTATGTCGTTTTCTGAAGCCAATAAATTGTATAGAGCAAAACAGTTGCAAGTTGACCAATCTTTAGGATCTTCCAAAGCTGTACTATCTGTTTGGATAGACATGATTTGCTTGCGGAGTTTTTTATCATCTAAAAAAATATTGATAAAATTCCCGCGACTTTTGCTCATTTTTTCACCATCCGTTCCGGGAATCAGCATAGTATTATCCGCTACTTTTCCGGTAGGTAACACAAAGGTTTCGCCCATTTGCGCATGAAAACGCGATGCTACATCACGCGTAATTTCTATATGTTGTAATTGGTCTTTTCCAACAGGAATAATTTCGGCATCATAGGCTAAAATATCCGCAGCCATAAGCATTGGGTAATTAAATAATCCTGCATTCACGTCTTCTAATCTATCGGCTTTGTCTTTAAAACTATGTGCTAATGTTAGGCGTTGAAATGGAAAAAAACAGCTTAAATACCAGGTTAGTTCCGTTACTTGTGGCACATCACTCTGTCTGTAGAACACGGTTTTTTCAATATCCAAACCAAAAGCCAACCAGGTGGCTGCTGTAGAGTAGGTATTGTGTTTTAGTAATGCTGCATCTTTAATTTGGGTTAGTGTATGTAAATTGGCAATAAACAAAAACGAATCGTTTTCTGGTTTATTTGCCATGGTTACAGCTGGTAAAATAGCGCCTAAAATATTCCCTAAATGTGGTGTTCCTGTGCTTTGTATGCCTGTTAGTATTCTTGCCATGCTCACGTCCCACGAAAGTGGGAATCTTGTTTTAAGTTCAAACTTGTTTTAATATGTCAAAGGTAATTTTTTTAGTACAAAAGCTCAATTTATTTAAGTAGTTTTGGTCTTCATGACGATTTTTAAATATATTTTCTGGGTATTTTACCGCATTTGGTTTTATGTGCTCGTTGCAGTGCCTATTATCATTATGCTGCCTTTACTGCTTATGTCCATACTCAAAGAGTCTTGGTATCCTTATTTTTACAGGTTGGCAAGGTTGTGGGCGCGGTTTATCTTAATAGGTATGGGTTTTAATACCCACATTTCTTTAGCGGAGAAACCTAAACGCAAAGCCAGTTATATGTTTATTGCTAACCATACGTCTATGGCAGATATTATGCTCATGTTAGTGGTATCTGAAAATCCCTTTGTATTTGTTGGTAAAAAAGAACTGGCTAAAATTCCTTTATTTGGATTTTTCTACAAGCGAACCTGTATTTTGGTTGATAGAAGTTCTGAAAAAAGCCGAAAAGCGGTTTTTTTAAGAGCGCAAAGACGTTTAAAACAAGGCCTGAGTATTTGCATCTTTCCCGAAG
>DIAL01000124.1:10204-11885 GCA_002414705.1 Flavobacteriaceae bacterium UBA5079 | reverse complement strand
TTCCAGATGAAGACGTTATTTTAGACTGCTTTAAAGATGGTGCCTTTAGGTTGGCTATTAATCATCAAATTCCAATTGTGCCTCTTGTATTTTTAGATAATAAAAAGCGGTATCCATTTACTTTCTTTAGCGGAAGTCCCGGAAGAATGCGTGCTATTGGTTTTTCGTTTATTCTAACTGAAGGTTTGCTGGTTTCGGATACCAAAGAATTAAATAAGGAAACACGTTCACTAATTTTAAACGCTTTACAATCCAATTAAACAAAAAAAAAGCTACTCTTGGCACAGAATAGCTTTCTTACTTATTATGCTGTTTTAATAATTTAAAAACAACATCAATCTAACCAACTAAAAATTAAAATTTATAACTAAAACCTGTATAAACGCCTATAATATATGGTCTGAAATTACCTGATGTGTTTTCAAAACCATTTAATTGGTATTTAAAGGTTGGTTCAAAATTAAAGAGGAGTTTATTAGTGAATTTATAATTTAAACCAATTCCTAAATTGGTACTAAAACTCACACTATTTACATTATTTGCTTCGCCTATATAGGTTTGATATTCTTCAAATTCAGAATACACTTGGTTATCATTTAAAAAGAAGGTACTCATACCACCAATAATATGAACCCCAAACCGGTTATTTACGAGTTTGTATTCCAATTCTACAGGAACTTCATAATAACTTAATCGTTGACTAATAGCAGCATTAAATAACTCATTGTTAATTTGCTGAAATCCTAAATTATCGCCACTAAAAGCACTTAAACTTTGACTTTCTGGTGCTAGATTAATGTTACGAAGCGGATTATTAGTTCCAGGAATATTTGTAGTTGGAGACTCATATAAAATAACATTATCCGTATCGTAGCTTAAATTTAAAGAGTTTATTCCGGAACGAATGGCTAGTTTTTTACTTAAAGCATAACTAACGTTTACACCATAACTGGTATTGGTTTCGCCGCTTTTGGAACTGGATACAAACTCGTCATCAATATGAGATCCTTTGCCCAACGAATTGTAGTAAACAGGCGCAATGTTTGCTTGAACTTGCCACCTATTTACTAGTTTTTCATCTTCTTCCTTTTCACTGGTTTCTTCGGCTTGCGCAATGGCATCCTCAATTGAAGGTGATTCACTAACTAGCGAATCACCAACTATTAAGTTTTCCTCTTTTTCTTTTTCATTTTGAGGTGTTTTGCTTGACTTAGCATTCCAAGCAATAGCGTTTTGCGAGCTTGTTTCTTTCAACAGATTATCGGTTTCCGGAGTAGAAACGGCACGCTCTACTTTAGGTGCCGTTTTAGTACTTCCATTCGCGCTGTTGATAGTTAAAGCTACCGTATTATTGTTAGTATTTTGTGTCGTTTTATTAGAGCTATTCGTTGCGGTTTGATTGACTGCTATAGCATCGGATTTAGTGGTTTCTGAAACTGTTTCTGTAGTTGAATTTGTTGCAATACCTGTTTTGTTTCCTGAATTTTCACTTACATTTCTTGAATCTTCAGATGTTTGTATAGCCACAGTATTTTTGGATTCAATAGTGTTATTAGAGTTTGATGTATTTGGCGTATTCGTTTGATTTACCAAACCATTATTGTCAGAATCGGATGTGTTATCTTGACTAGCAATTCCGTTGTTATTAATATTGGTATTTTTAGTATTTATGCTATTATTA
>DIAL01000124.1:535-10066 GCA_002414705.1 Flavobacteriaceae bacterium UBA5079 | reverse complement strand
AGACGAATTATTATAATTGCTATTCGTGTTTTTCTCGTTTTTATTTCCAGTATTAGCAACTGCTGAATTTTTAATAGAAGATGCTATTGCTTTATTTTGATTTTCTGAATTCGTATTTAAATGTCCTTCAGAATTTGCACTAGCTAATGGATTACCATTAGCATTCATTTCAGTATTTACAATGGTTTCATTGTTTGATCCAGATGTGTTGTTTGATGTTGTTTTGCTGTTTTGGGAATCAACAACTTCTAGATTGTTGCTACTTGTTGCGTCTTCTTCTAAAACGACTTTCGTATTATTTGAATTAGTTAATTCGTTATCCCATTTGGTTTGCGTATCAACCGTTTCTAAATCTGAAGAGACAGGATTGTTAGAACCCGTAAAAAAAACAGAACCAATAGTTATTAATAACACTAAAACGGCTGCAGCACTAATTATACGCATCCAGATTGGGAAAGCTGTTTTAGGCTGTTCCGTTTGTAATGCCATCTTATTTTGAATTTTAGACCACAATTCAGGATTGGGCTTTGCCTCAAAATCCTTAAAGGATTCTTGGAAAATTCTATCGATGTGTTTTTTATTACTCATTATAATGATTGCGCGCTAAAACCCGCTTTATATGCTTCAATTTTATCTTTTAATAGTTTTCGTGCTCGTGCCAAATTCGATTTTGATGTGCCATCTGTAATGCTCAATAAATTTGCTATTTCTTTATGCGAATAGCCATCTAAAACATACATATTAAACACCAATCTATATCGATCTGGTAGTTCTTGAATAATTTTCAATAGAAAATCGAGTGAAATATCTTCATCATCAATTTCTATGTCTTCATCTTCAATGAAATCTTCATTTATTATTTCAAAAACGCCCTGATTTCTATAGCGTTGTAAAGCCGTATTAATGGCAATTCGTTTTAACCAACCTTCAAAAGAACCCTTATTATTAAATTGACTTATTTTGTTAAAAATAGTCAAAAACGCATCCTGCAGATTATCTTCCGCTTCGGCGTAATTCCTAGAATACTTTAAACAAACCGAAAACAATTTGCTCGAAAAGAGCTGGTATAATTCGCTTTGTGCTTGAGTATCATGATTACTACATTTTTGTATGAGTTGGTTTAAACTCACATGAAACACATTTAGTTATAAATTAATTAATCGACTACTGGAACTTCAATTATAATATAATCTTGTTCTCCAGAATTATTAGTACCATGCCAAAATTTAAAGACAAACAAATCTTCTTGTCCAGGTTCAACTGTGAATGTTTTCTCCAAAACATCATCAATTGCTGCACAATCATAATTACCAGTAAAAACGGTAGACATCACGGCTACAAAAAGCCCATCAGATTCATCTTTTAAATAAATGTCTTTGAACGCATGACACTCTGAAGATCTTTTAAATGTAATAGAGATGTTGTTAGTTTCACCACGAGTAAATTCATCTGGAACAGTAGCACTTTCTATGGGTAATAATTCAATGTAACTTTTTTGCGTATCATCACTAGTAGAGCATGATAATGCAACTAGAGCGATAATACAAACAAATAATTTTTTCATAATTTGAGGTAAACCTTAAATAGTGTGTTTCACTATGTAGATGCATAAAAAACAAAAAGGTTGCGTATGTATATAAAAAAATCCCAAATAAATTGAGATTTTTTAAAACTTAAGCCGATTTTATGAGCTCTTTTATTTTCACTTCCAACTCGTCCATGAGTTCTGGATTGTCTTTTATAAGGGCTTTAACAGCATCACGACCTTGTCCTAATTTGGTGTCGCCATAACTAAACCACGATCCTGCTTTTTTAATCACATCAAACTCTACAGCAATATCTAATATTTCGCCTACTTTAGAAACACCTTCGCCATACATGATGTCAAATTCTGCTAATTTAAATGGTGGAGCCACTTTATTTTTAACAACTTTAACGCGGGTTTTATTTCCTTGAACATTTCCGTCCGTATCTTTAATTTGTGTAGAACGTCTAATATCTAAACGAACCGATGCATAAAATTTAAGTGCATTACCACCAGTTGTTGTTTCTGGGTTTCCAAACATAACCCCAATTTTTTCACGTAATTGGTTAATGAAAATTACCGTACAATTGGTTTTGCTTATGGAAGCTGTTAGTTTACGTAATGCTTGCGACATTAAACGTGCATGTAATCCCATTTTAGAATCGCCCATTTCACCTTCAATTTCACTTTTTGGTGTTAATGCAGCAACGGAGTCAATTACAACAATATCAATAGCGCCTGAACGGATTAAATTATCAGCAATCTCTAAAGCTTGCTCACCATTATCTGGCTGCGAAATAATTAAATTATCAATATCTACACCTAATTTTTCAGCATATGTTCTATCAAAAGCATGTTCTGCATCAATAAAGGCTGCAATGCCACCTGCTTTTTGCGCTTCTGCAATAGCATGCAAGGTTAAGGTTGTTTTACCAGAAGATTCTGGACCATATATTTCTATAACACGACCTCTTGGATAGCCATTAACTCCTAAGGCAATATCTAATCCTAAAGAACCTGATGAAATAGCTTCGACATCAACAACAGCCTGATCACTCATTTTCATTACCGTTCCTTTGCCGTACGCTTTATCTAATTTATCTAAAGTTAGTTTTAACGCTTTTAATTTAGCTTCTTTTTCGTTGCTCATTTCTGTATTTTTTATCTTGTGAAAGTGCTGCTAAAATACCACTCTTTTTTTACTTTACAATTTTATGACGCAACCTTTTTGTTGTTTTTGCATCTACTTAATAAAGCTGGGAAACTTTTGATATGAGATTTAATAGAAAAATATTATTAATTGGCGAATTAGGCGTTTCAGTTACTGTTTTAATAAACGGAAGCTGTAAAGCCGATGGTGGTTAGCTCGGATTGTTATTTTTTTGAATTAAAAAAAATAGTAATAACGAGTTAGTCTACTTAAAGCACTTTATAAACCCTTATAAAGTGCTTTTTGTTTGGTGGAAATTCCCATTCACACAAAAAATAGTACATTTGCAGCTAAAATAATCTTTAACCTTAAACATTAGTATAGCATGCAACTGTACAATACCTTAAGCGCTAAAGAAAGAGCAGAACTTATTGAGCAAGCGGGAAAAGAACGCTTGACTATCTCTTTCTACAAATACGCGAAAATTGACAATCCACACATTTTTAGAGATCACTTATTTCTAAACTGGGACAAACAAGACGTTTTAGGACGTATTTATGTGGCAAATGAAGGCATAAACGCTCAACTTTCTGTACCAGCAGATAATTTTAATGCATTTAAAAATCATCTAGATACCATTTCATTTTTAGAAAACGTACGATTAAATATCGCTATTGAACACGATAATTTTTCATTTTTAAAATTGAAAGTAAAGGTTCGTGATAAAATTGTAGCCGATGGATTAAATGATGACACTTTTGATGTGACCAACAAAGGTATTCACGTAGAAGCAGAACAATTTAACCAATTAATTGACGATCCAAACGTGGTTTTAGTAGATATGCGAAATCATTATGAAAGCGAAATTGGCCATTTTATAAATGCCGTAAAACCAGATGTAGATACCTTTCGCGAATCTTTAGATATTATTGAAGCCGATTTAAGAGACCATAAAGAAGATAAAAAATTAGTTATGTATTGTACAGGAGGTATTCGTTGCGAAAAAGCGAGTGCGTATTACAAACATAAAGGGTTTAAAAATGTGTTTCAATTAGAAGGTGGTATTATAAATTATGTGCGTCAAGTAGAAGCTAAAGGTTTAGAGAATAAATTTATAGGAAAAAATTTTGTTTTTGACGAGCGTCGTTCAGAACGTATTTCAGACCATGTTATTGCACATTGTCACCAATGTGGCGAACCTGCAGATTTACACACAAATTGTGCTAATGAAGCTTGCCATTTACTCTTTATTCAGTGTCAAGCGTGTAAAGAAAAAATGGAAAATTGCTGTTCTACTACCTGTCAAGATATAATTCAGTTATCTTTCGAAGAGCAAAAAGCCTTACGCAAAGGGCAAGGTAATAGTAACGACATCTTTAAAAAAGGGCGAGCCGATCATTTACCATACAAAAAGGACTTGCGAAATATATTTGATACCCTAAGCAAAAACATCTAAATGAACGTTTACAAGCTGCTAAAATTAAACAGAAAAATAAAAAGCCACAGAATTAAATTTCTGGGGCTTTACGTGTTACACACGTTTAATCAACGCTACTTGGCTGTAAATTTAGATCCCGTTATGGCTTGTAACTTGCGCTGTAAAATGTGTTATTTTACAGATGCTGATTATGTAAAAACCTTAAAAGGACAATTTAAAGAGGACGAGTTGGAACAGGTTGCTAAAACCATTTTTAAACGTGCTTTAAAACTTCAAATTGGTTGTGGTACAGAACCAACGCTTTATAAGGATTTGGTTAATGTTGTAAAACTAGGCAAAAAATATAAGGTGCCTTATATATCCATAACTACCAATGCTAATTTGTTAGATGAAGAAAAAATTGAAGCACTTTTAAAAGCTGGACTCAACGAGTTTACTATTTCCCTTCACGGAGTCCATAAAGAAAGCTATGAAAACTTTATGAAAAAAGCCAGTTACGAAAAATTTCATGCGGCTTTCCAAGCCTTCGAAAAATTGAAAAAGCTATACGATTTTAAGGTGCGTATCAATTATACTTTTAACAAAGATAATTTTTACGAATTGGCTGATTTCTTTGAGCATTTTAATGGCGAAAGTTTTGATATTTTACAAATTCGTCCCATTCAAAAAATTGGAAATACCGAATACAACAATTTCGATTTGGAAACCTTAAGAGCCGATTATCCTAAAATAATTAGCCAAATAAAATCAAGTTGCAAAGCCAATAACATCACACTTTTAGCTTCAGATACCATTCCAAAGCACGAACAAGTAAACGATTCTAGTTTTATTTTCGATTATACGTTCTGCTACATATCTCCACAGAAATTCTGGCGCGAAGGATTTAATTGGCGCGAAGAAAGTTTTAATTCGTATTCTAATAAAATTGGCTGGAGCAAGTTATTGTTTAGCAATATTTTTAAATCGAAATCGGAATTAAAATCGCTTTCAAATCGGTTGAACTATGAAATAGAATTTAATTAATTTCCTTTTAAAAAATAGACTTTTCAAGTCAGTATAATAATAGTATATTTACATCTTATAACAGAGTATTAATCGTCTTCTGAAGCATAAGGTTTCAGAATCAATATATATTATTAATTTATGGCTTGTGGAAGTTGTTCAACAGGAAAAGATGGTCAGCCAAGAGGATGTAAAAGCAATGGCACTTGCGGTACGGATAGTTGTAACAAACTAACGGTATTTGATTGGCTTGCTAACATGACATTACCCAATGGCGAAGAGCCATTTAATTGGGTAGAGGTACGTTTTAAAAACGGCCGAAAACACTATTATAAAAACACAGAAAATTTAACGTTAAGTATAGGAGATATAGTGGCTACCCAAGGGGAATATGGTCATGATATTGGCATGTTTACCTTAACAGGTGAATTGGTTCGCGTACAAATGAAACGTAAAAAAGTTTCGGAAACCGATCCTGAATTTTTTAAAATATACCGAAAAGCATCTCAAAAAGATATTGATATTTGGAGTGATGCACGCGATTTAGAAGAGCCGATGAAAGTGAAGGCACGTCAGTTTGCTATCGATTTGAAATTACACATGAAAATTTCAGATATCGAATATCAAGGTGATGCTAGCAAAGCAACATTTTACTACACAGCCGAAGAGCGTGTGGATTTTAGAGAGCTTATTAAATTATTCGCCAAAGAATTCAAAACACGTATTGAAATGAAACAAGTTGGTTTCCGCCAGGAAGCATCTCGTTTAGGCGGAATTGGTTCTTGTGGTCGGGAATTATGTTGCTCTACATGGTTAACAGATTTTCGTTCAGTAAGCACATCAGCTGCTCGTTATCAGCAATTATCATTAAATCCGCTTAAACTGGCAGGACAATGTGGGAAGTTAAAATGCTGTTTAAATTATGAGTTAGATACGTATTTGGATGCGCTTAAAGATTTTCCGAAGACAGAAGTAAAACTATACACCGAAAAAGGAACAGCTGTTTGCCAGAAAACGGATATTTTTAAAGGTCACATGTGGTATGCCTACGAAGGCGAATGGATGAATTGGCACTTAATTACTACCGATCAAGCTAATGAAATTATAGCGCTTAATAAAGAAAAGAAAAAGCCTGCCAGTTTAGAAGAGTATGCTGTAGAGTTGGTAAAAGATACTAAAAGCGAATATGAAAACGTTGTTGGACAAGATAGTTTAACACGTTTTGATGGTCCAAAACGCAATAAAAAACGTAAAAGTAATAACAAGAAGGGTAACAGACCTCCAAATAAAGCGCATGCAACTCCTACAGATGCGTCTGCTAAAGATGGAGATAAACCAAGAGGTAATAAGCCAAATACGAATAAGCCAAAACCTAGAAATAGACCAAACCCTAGGAAAGAACCGGTAAACAAAGACGCTAATACAAACGCTAAAACAGGTGCTGATAAACCAAATAAACCAAATCCAAGAAAACGGAAACCACAAGGCAAAAAGAATAATTCCGATGATGCCAAATAAATTTTTGCTTGTCGCAATTATGGGTTTTTTCGTTGTAACAGCTTGCGACTCCAATCGGGTTTATGATACGTATAAATCGGTTCCAAACCAGTGGCATAAAGATTCTGTTGTGCAATTTAATTTTCAAGCACCAGATTCTATAAATCCGTATAATTTATTTGTAAATCTGCGCAATAACAATAAATACCCTTTTAATAATCTGTATTTAATTGTTGAAATGGATTTTCCAAACGGGAAAGTGGTTAAGGATACCTTACAATATAAAATGGCGAAGCCTAATGGCGAATTGTTAGGGACTGGTTTTACAGATGTTAAAGAAAGTAAACTCTGGTATAAAGAAGGTGTTATTTTTACCGAATCTGGCGATTATCAAATAAAAATTCAACAAGCCATGCGTGAAAATGGCAAGGTAAATGGCGTTATAAATTTAGAAGGTATAACAGATGTTGGTTTTCGTATAGAACGTCCAGAAATACACGTACAATAAAATCCATTTTAAAGTAGTTTTCATACAATGGCTAAAAAGAAACAAACAAAAAAACAGGTAGATACATCCAATGAATTTCAACGGTATGTACGTTGGTTTTGGATATTATTTTTAAGCGGTATTTCAGCTGTTGTTTTGCTATTTTTATTAGCATCATGGGGCGTTTTTGGAGAATTACCGGACTATACCGTTTTGGAAAATCCGAAAACAAATTTAGCAACCGAAATTATTTCATCGGATGCCAAAACACTTGGTAAATTCTATTTTAATGATAACCGTACACCTGTTAGTTTTGATGAGTTACCACAACATTTAGTAGATGCGTTAATAGCAACTGAAGATGCAAGACATTACGACCATTCTGGAATTGATGCACGAGGTACATTAAGAGCGCTTGTTTATCTAGGATCAAAGGGTGGAGCCAGTACTATTTCTCAACAATTAGCGCGACAATTATTTGTTGGTGTTCGTTCCAAAGGGTTAGATAAATACACGCAAAAAGTAAAAGAGTGGATTATTGCTACAAAACTAGAACGTCAATATACCAAAGAGGAAATTATAGCCATGTATTTCAATATTTATGATTTTGGTAATAATGCTGATGGCATTCGTTCTGCTGCCAGTATTTATTTCGATAAAGAACCTAATGAGTTGGATATAAAAGAATCGGCTATGTTGGTTGGCATGTTTAAAAACTCATCGTTATACAACCCAAGAGATCATAAAAACCCAGTAGGTACTAGAAATCGCCGAAATGTAGTTCTAGATCAAATGGAAAAGTATGATTACATTTCTGAAACTGTAAAGGATTCGCTACAAGAAACGGAATTGGATTTGCGCTATTCGCCACAATCACACAGAGATGGAATAGCTACGTATTTCCGAGCCTATTTAGATGGTTTTATGAAAGATTGGATTAAAAACAATCCAAAACCAGATGGCGAAAAATATAATTTATATGGCGATGGCTTAAAGGTTTACACAACAATAGACTCGCGCATGCAGAGTTATGCTGAAGAAGCTGTACAAAAACACATGCCACGACTACAGGCAGAATTTGACAATCAAAACAAGCCAGACAGAAATCCAACAGCACCATTTTTAGAGTTAGATAAAAACGAAATCGAATCTTTAATGAATCGTGGTATGCGTCAATCAGAGCGCTGGCGTGTTATGAAAAAGGACGGTAAGAGTGATAAAGACATTATAGCTTCTTTTGATGTAGCGACTCAAATGACTATTTTTTCATGGAAAGGTGAGGTGGATACCATTATGAAACCTATAGATTCTATGCGGTATTACAAGAAATTCTTACATCCAGGTATGATGTCTATGGATCCGTTAACAGGACATGTAAAAGCATGGGTTGGTGGAATGAATTATAGACACTTTCAGTATGACCATGTTAATCAAGGAAAACGCCAAGTAGGTTCAACCTTTAAGCCGTTTGTATATGCTACAGCTATAGACCAGCTGCATTTATCACCTTGTTATAAAATGCCACAATCGCAAATAACCATTGAAGCCCTGAAATTTGGAAATCCAGAACCTTGGACACCAAAAAATTCCGATGGAAATTATGCTGGCGAATTAACACTGCAAGACGCATTAGCAAATTCCGTAAATACTATTACAGCCCGATTAATGGATAAAGTGGGTCCACAGCCGGTTATAGATTTAGTTAAAAAACTAGGTGTGGAATCTGAAATTCCAGCTGTACCATCTATTGCATTAGGAACAGCAGATTTAAGCGTGTATGAAATGGTAGCAGCCTATGCAACCTTTGCTAATCAAGGTGTTTACACCAAACCCGTTATGGTAACACATATTGAAGATAAAAACGGAACGGTATTATATCAATTTACACCAGAATCTCGCGATGTTATAAGTGCCGAAACGGCTTATGTAACCGTAAAACTGATGGAAGGTGTTACACGTGGTGGTTCCGGAACACGTTTACGGACTAAAGGAGCAGATGCTTATCGAGCCGATTACCGCGAAATCGTAACAGGCTATCCGTATGAGTTTAAAAACCCAATTGCAGGAAAAACGGGAACCACACAAAACCAAAGTGATGGTTGGTTTATGGGTATGGTGCCAAATTTAGTCACAGGTGTTTGGGTTGGTGCAGAAGATCGTGCTACACACTTTAAAACTATTACCTATGGTCAAGGTGCTGCTATGGCATTACCAATTTGGGGTATGTATATGCGCAGTTGTATGGATGATGAAGAATTGGACATTTCTACAGTGGACTTTGAAGCACCAAAAGATTTAACCATTCAAGTAGATTGTGAGGATTATGTAGAAACAGGTGATGAAAGTGTTCCAGCTGAAGAAATTCCAGATGAACTAGATTTTTAGTATTCTTGCGAAAGCGGGAAATCGAAGATTCAGCGCAGCTAATCTCA
>DIAL01000124.1:0-412 GCA_002414705.1 Flavobacteriaceae bacterium UBA5079 | reverse complement strand
AAGATTCAGCGCAGCTAATCTCAAAACCTTTTTAATTCATCCGTCAGTTCGAGTGTTCATTTTGAGCAATAGCTCAAAATGAATGTATCTAGAATCCAAAAACACAAACCCCAAAAACACCCAAAGTGCTGAAACTGGACCATTTTACGGGAAAACCGTAATGGGAAAACACGATTTTTGCCACGTTTCGATGAACTGCAAAAAAAAACGTTTAAAAATAGGCGTTTTGCTTTTTAAATTGTTAGGTTTGAAATGCTGAAGGTAATTATTTAGGGTTTTGAAGTCCATAAATGGTTGCTGAAAGCACGGTCGTTTTTTAGACTGGCGTCAGTTTTTTTATTTTCTGGATACAGAATAGCCAAGTAAAACTTCAACAAAACTTCAAAAATTAAAACTTCAATAAAACTTCTAA
>DIAL01000085.1:691-2660 GCA_002414705.1 Flavobacteriaceae bacterium UBA5079 | reverse complement strand
CGGCGTAATGGGTGTTTAAACCATGTTGTTTTTTCTGGTGGATTTCCAATCAATTCCATACTTGCATCCATGTAGCAAAACAGATTATACATTGGTAATATTTGATGTGTTAACCATTTGTAATAGCGACTATCATGCAATGGATTATCTGATTTTACTTTATGAATTGTCCATCCTAACGAATTAGGGTAGTGGGTGTCTGTAAATAAAATAGCATCCCAACCTTTGTATTTTGGTGCTGGTTTTAGTGTGTCGTATTTTCCGAGTAATACGGATATGATTGCTTTTTTCATTTTGTATTATCGTTAGCTTTAACTATTAAATTAATCATACATAAATTTTTTCTTGCTCTTTACTGTATTTACTTGGTGAATCCTTCATAGATAATGAACCACCTAATGCCATTATTGATGCTATGATACCATCTATACGTTTACCGTGTTTATGGCTTCGACCTTTATGTATTTTTACATTGGCGTTAGGATCTTCAACTTTGACACATCCAGATAGCATCCACTCTAAAACTGGATTGTATTCATATTTAATTGTGCCTTCATAAATCATTTTTTCAAATTGCTTTGTTGGAAAGCTCATGTTTGATATAGCTTGCGAGAAATAAGAAACTTCTATATTTGCATCCATTAAATTCGTGGCTGTACTAGTGGCATTCCACTTATCTAATTCGGTTCGCTTACTGCGATATTTTCCGCAAAATTGCACATGGTTTTGTTCTATAATGTTATAGTCACAAACTTCGCCTGGTGTTGCAATTATATAGCCAGAATCACACCAGTAACGGTATGGAACCTTATCTTCTTTACTACGCTTATCAATAGTATCTTCTGGACAATAGAGATAAACTTTTAAGTAACGCACACCATCTTCATCTGGTTCAGATAGGAAGGCATCGGCTGTTAAATCTATAGTGCTAGATAAATCCAATGCGGAATAACTTCCATAGTTTTCAAATGCTGAAATTGGAATCTTTTCTATTTCGTTTCGTTTCCATATTTCGTTTGGAATCCATATTTCTAAGGCATCTACCCATTTATTAAGGTGCTTTGTTTTAAAATTTGGTATTTTACTTGGTTGGTTTTTAGCTTTTATATATTCCTTTTCTAAACTTTCCATATCCAATGCTCCAGATTCCATTAACGGATTTGCTTTATACCAGTTGTTTTTATCTTCCCAATCATCAGTATCATCCAAATCATGGATCATAATCCAAAGGTGGTTATCTATTTTTCTACCTTCTAAAACTTCAATAACAGAATCTTCATAATTTTTACATACCGAAGCTATATTTGTTCCGGCAGTTGTAATATGCCAGGTTATTGGTTGCCTACGTTGTACTGATGACGATTCAAGATTTTCTTTTACGGAATCATCTTTATGTGCGTGGTATTCATCAATTATTGATAATTGACTGTTAATGCCATCTTGTGTTTTACTATCACCACCAAGCGGCTGCATAATTGAAGCTGTAGGAGTGAAGCCAATAATACGTTGTCGAACATAAAAACCTAATTGTTTTACCATTGGATTAGCTACTGGACTAGAAATAAATTGTTTAGCTTGATTCCAACATATACGCGCTTGATCTTCTTTTGTTGCTCCTACATAAATTTCGGCTTCCATTTCCATATCAAAACTTAAACAGTACATTGCAAGGCCAGCCATTTCTGCCGACTTTCCATTTTTCTTGGCTCGCTTATCATAAACAGTATTAATTCGGCGGTTCCCGTTTTTATCCTTCCACCCAAAAACATTATACATCGTAAATTGCTGGAATGGTTGTAAAGTAAATTGCTGGCCTTGCAATTTTCCTTTAGTGTGGTTTAAAAAAGTAGGGTAGAAGTCTATTATATGCATACCGGCCGAATGATCCAAATGGTAACCATCTTCTAAATCAGTTTCTATCCAACCAAAGAAACGGGTTACTGCTTTTTTTATCTTATCACCCACAATT
>DIAL01000085.1:0-597 GCA_002414705.1 Flavobacteriaceae bacterium UBA5079 | reverse complement strand
TTATTTCATCGCTCAAAACACTATAAGCATATTTGAATGGTCCACTGTTTTTCATTTCCTTGGTTATTTCCATTTTATCTATGGTGTTTTAGATTGAAGAAACTTATCAAATAATGATAATTGATTATCAGGTGTAGATTCTACTTTTAATTTTTGGCGATCTTTTATTGATAAACCAAAATGCGCAGAAACTTCATCCAGATGTTTATCAGATTTTTCAACTACAGATACATGGCCAGTAATATTAGTGTAGCCTTTTTCAAAAGTTTGAACTAAACCTTTATATCCTTTTTTATTAATTTCAAAATATGCCTGGCATCTGGCATTCATCCAAAAAGCTGCTTTTTGCAAATGCATTAAATCTAATTGTGAAATTTGTTTTGTTTTTACAAATTCTTTTCCAAACCAATACCACCAATATTTTTGCTGCGGTGTTAATTTCATTTTTACATCTGGATCAGGTAAAGATTCTAAAATTTGATATAAATCAACTTCTGATTCTGATGCTACAGAATCACCTTTATGGACCTCTAAACTTTTAATTGATTTTTTCATAACTACTTATTTTATACCCCCCTTTCCTAATTATTTGATTGA
>DIAL01000018.1:157787-162431 GCA_002414705.1 Flavobacteriaceae bacterium UBA5079 | reverse complement strand
TCCTGATAATTTGCGAGTGTTTCTTCGGTTATAACCTCTGTTTTATGTGTACTTCCCACATCCTTTTTACCAAATTTTAGAAATCCTGCACGTAAGTTTTTAAATGAAATTATTCCAGCTTCAACAGGTTCTGTAAATGGTTTTTTAGCATGCATTAAGTAAGCGTATGTAAGAACTTGAAAGGATTTGCTATACTTGTCGTAATCCGTTGTTAAATCGTTCCAATTGGTTATCTGTACTTTGGCAGAATCCACTTTTCCTGATTTATAATCAATAATCCTTGTTATACCGTTTCGCTTATCAACACGATCTACTTTTCCAGTAATTCTAACAGGAAAATCGAGTTCAGGAATATTAATTTCTGCTGAATTATCAAGTTCAATAGCTATAATTTCAAGTGTGTTTCCGTCCTTTAAATCCGCTATTTCTAAATCTAAAAAGTTGTCTATATAGCGTTTGGCAATTTCAAAGACAATCAGATTTTTACCTGTTGTTATATCACCTTCTTTATATAACTCTTTAAAATATTTGGTAACGTTTGCTTCAATTTTGGGCTTCATATTGGCTACATCTTGCCAAGTTATAATTTGGCCCTCAAAAGGTTTGTAAAAATCCTCTAAGGTGTTATGAATAACGGTTCCTAATGTATTAGCAGCAACGGTTTCTTCCACATCGTCATGTTCTTTAATTTTCAGCACTTTTTGAAAATAAAAATCGATTGGATTTCGGATATAACTGGTTAATGCAGATGGTGAAAATCCTTTAGCAGCATAAATTTTTATCTGATTTAAAACATCATTGTTTTTAGTAATAACGGTTTGTTTCAGCCTGGATTCAAGTGAAATATCTGGTACTGCTATAGTGTGCTTAATTTTATGAATACCCTCTAATTCTAATTGCGTTATAAAGCGACTTTTTTCACCGCCTTTTAGTGCATCAATTTCTGTATTGTAAATAATGAATACACGTTTTGCACGTTGTAACAAACGGTAAAAGTGATAGGTATAAACCGCATCTTTTTCTTTATATGTTGGAAGTTTGTTTTCTAATTTTACATCAAAAGGAATAAAGGAGTTGTTACTTTTTCCAGAAGGTAAAATCCCCTCGTTAACCGATGAGATAATAATAGTTTCAAAATCTAAAACACGGGACTCTAGCATACCCATAATTTGTAAACCTTCCAGAGGTTCGCCCTTAAAGTCTAAAGTTTCGGAACTTAAAAGCTCTTTATAAACCGTAAATAGACTGGTAATATCCCGTAAATGTTTGTAGCGTGTATTTAAAAGAGTTAATTCATTAAAAAGCGCATTGAATTTAAATAGATGTTCTAGTGCTAATAGGTTGTCTTTTTTATGCTGTTCTAAATGTGTTTTTATTTTTAAAATTAGTATTTGGCAATTATCCAGAGCAGTAGGTACATCATTACTCCAGCTTCCAAAAAGTAATTTGAATAAGCTTTCGTGATGAGGTGCTAAATCTTTCAATCTTGATAACGAGATGTAGATTAAATTATTGGATTCTATAGTTTTAATTATCTTCTGTAAGTTGTCATTAGTATCATTTTGAAGCAATGGACTAATAAACTGATGCGATAATAATCTAATCACATCTTTAAAATAATAGGTGCCAGTTTCTTTTTTATGAATAAAGAATAATTGCTCAAATAAGGTTGCTAATGGAATGGAATTTAATGGCAATCCCATAGTAATATTTAGCGCTTTTATGGATTCTGGTATAGAGTTTAAAACAGGTAACAACAGAGATTCTTCTCCCAAAACTACGGCTGTATTATTAAGGGTCTTATTTTCCTTTTGAAGTCTATTAAGAATATTACCTATACATTTAGCTTGACCTACATTTTTGGGCACACCAATAACTGAAATATCTTTTGGCTGCTGATAATTATTTGCAATCCAATTCATGGAATTGGACTTAAAGTACTTCCATTGTTTTTTATGCTGTCTAATAAATAGGCTGGCATCATGATTATTGTTTTCAAAAAAGACATTATCAATATCCCAATAAATATCGGCATGACTATTTTCTAATAATTCTTGAATAATGGTTTCTTCAGCTTTATTTAAAGCATTGAAACCTAAAAACACATGATGTTTTTCTGGATTGGTTTCTATATAATTCTGAATACTTTCTACAGCTTCTCTGTAAATCAAACCTTGATAGCCTTTCTTTTTATTTACGAGATTTTCAGTAAGCTGGTTATAATAGATTTTAAGCTTTTTCCAAAATACGAGATAGTTTTTTACAAAATTGGTTTGGTTAGTATCAACAGACCAATGATCCAGTTCTTTAATTGCACTTAAGTAATCGAATATCTTTTCTTGTGGAATAAGATATCTGTCAATTTCATTAAAATCTTGAAGCAGTATTTGTGCCCATTTAGAAAAGGCCTCAAAACTCTCTGGATTTTTGTCGTTATGAACCAGAAGATACGTTTCATAAAATTCGAAAAGTAATTCGGTGTTTGAAATGACTTTAAGTTGTGAGAGTTCTTCAACAAACTCTTCAATGCTTAAAATGGTTGGAGAAAATATGGGTTTTTTTAATGATGTTGCTAGTTCGTGTTTTAAAAACACACCTGCGCGTTTACTTGGAAGAATGAGCGTGATAGTTGATATATCAATCTGCTTTTTTTCTAAATCATTAAGGACGTCATGTATAAAAGTTGTCATGTTATAAAAATAAAAAACGCTCCGAATATTCGGAGCGTTTTCTATTTATTTATGTGAAAAAAATTTATTTTACTAAATTAATTTCTACACGTCTGTTATTAGCTCTACCATCTCTAGTTTTGTTAGAGTCAATTGGATTAGACTCACCGAAACCTTTAGAAGATAATCTGAACTGATCGATACCATTAGTAGTTAAGAAATCTTTTACAGATAACGCTCTAGCTTCAGATAAGTTCATATTTAATTTATCACTACCTACACTATCCGTATGACCTTCTACTGTAAATTTAGCATTAGGATACTCTTTTAAGATAGCAATAATATCGTTAAGTACTTTTTCAGATTGTGCTTTGATAGAAGATTTACCTGTATCAAATAAAATCGTTTTAGCATAAGCATTTAAAGCTTTTTGTACAGCTTCAGTTACTTCTGGACAACCATTGTTTGCTACAGTACCAACTTTGTCTGGACAAGA
The DNA here is from genome assembly GCA_002414705.1 of Flavobacteriaceae bacterium UBA5079. Classification (GTDB taxonomy): domain Bacteria; phylum Bacteroidota; class Bacteroidia; order Flavobacteriales; family Flavobacteriaceae; genus Algorimicrobium. The sequence continues at coordinate 159,266 of DIAL01000018.1, read as the reverse complement.
ATCATCTTTATCAGCAACACCGTCACCATCTCTATCTGGCCAAGGACAACCATTGTTAGCTGCAGGACCTGCTTCATTTGGACATGTGTCATCTTTATCAGCAACACCATCACCATCAGCATCTGGACAACCGTTTAAGGCTTTTAAACCAGCAACTGTTGGACAAGCATCATCTTTATCAGCAATTCCGTCACCATCTGTATCAGGACATCCATTAAATTCAGCTGGACCAGCTTCGTTTGGACAAGAATCTTTACTATCTTCAATGCCGTCACCATCAGTATCAGGACAACCGTTGAAAGCTTCTAAACCAAATACTTCTGGACAAGCATCATCTTTGTCATATATACCATCTCCATCAGTGTCTTTTCCACCAAATTTAAATGTAAAACCAGCTGTGTGTTGGAAGTGCGTATCTAAATAATCTTCGAAAGCATGCTTGTAAGCAGATTGAACTGTAATACCAATGTTTTCGCTAACCCAGAAATTAATTCCTAAAGTTCCGTTTAAAGTACCAGCTCCAATATCGTCTACCCAAGTATAACCACCACCTACTCCTAGGTAAGGTTCAAACCATGTAGAGTTAATTAATTCGCCAAAACTATACTTTACAATACCGTCAAGTCCTACATAAGTTACGTCATCATATCTAACTCCATCATCTCCAAACTTATCAATTTTGTTTAAAGAAGCTGTAGCACCTAATGTGAATCCATTACTTAAATAACGTCCTACAGTTAATGAAGATAATGATGGTAAAACGTTCCAGTGGTCTGTTGCATTAAAGTATTCATCAAAATAGTCACCAAGTGGCTCATTTTCACCTGTTGGGTAAAAATCAACTGCGTTAGTTCCAAGGGAAAGTGCCCATGGGTTGTTCTCATCTTGTGCGTACGTATTACTCATACCTAACATAAGTAACATAGCGAACAATAATCTGCTAAGATTTTTCATATTCAAAAATTTAATTTTTAAGTGTTAATTGTAAACAAAAGTAAGTTGTTAAATATTATTAACAAAGACAAATATAGAAAAATATTGTATAATTCCCCTAAAATCTGCTAGTTTGTCATTATTTTAAATAATTTCTAATTGTTTTCCAACTTTTATAAAAGCTGAAATGGCATGATCTAAATGTCCTTTTTCGTGTGCAGCTGATAGTTGTACACGAATTCGTGCTTTGTCCTTTGGTACAACTGGAAAAAAGAACCCAATAACATAAATACCTTCTTTTAGAAGCATATTAGCCATAGTTTGAGACAGTTTTGCATCATATAACATAATAGGTACAATTGCAGAATCTCCATCAACAATATCAAAACCTGCTTTTTTAATTTCAGTTTTAAAGTATTCTGTGTTCCAAGCTAGCTTATCACGTAATGATGTGTCGTTTGCTAACATATCAAACACCTTAATAGATGCTCCAACAATTGCTGGTGCTAAAGAGTTTGAAAATAAATAGGGTCTAGAGCGTTGGCG
>DIAL01000018.1:157327-157536 GCA_002414705.1 Flavobacteriaceae bacterium UBA5079 | reverse complement strand
GCTTTTCCTAAAGTACCTGTTATTATATCTACACGATCCATAACACCTTTTTCTTCAAGGGTTCCACGTCCTGTTTTACCAATAAATCCCGTTGCATGACATTCGTCTATCATAACAAGTGCGTCATATTTATCGGCTAAATCACAAATTTTATCTAAAGGTGCAACTAAACCATCCATAGAAAACACACCATCGGTAACTATAATTTT
>DIAL01000018.1:156749-157141 GCA_002414705.1 Flavobacteriaceae bacterium UBA5079 | reverse complement strand
TATAATTTTATGACGTGCACCATTTTTGTTAGCTTCAATTAGTTGATTTTCTAAATCTGCCATATCATTATTTTGGTAACGATATCTGGCTGCTTTACATAAACGAACACCATCTATTATGGACGCATGATTTAATGAGTCAGAAATTATGGCATCTTCTTGTCCTAATAATGGTTCAAAAACACCACCATTGGCATCAAAAGCTGCTGCATATAATATGGTGTCTTCGGTTCCGTAAAAATCGGCTATTTTTTGTTCTAGTTCTTTATGGATATCCTGCGTTCCACATATAAAACGTACGGACGACATACCAAAACCATGTGTATCCATAACATCTTTAGCTGCTTGAATAACATCTGGATGTGCTGATAAACCTAAATAGTTATTCGCAC
>DIAL01000018.1:149597-156588 GCA_002414705.1 Flavobacteriaceae bacterium UBA5079 | reverse complement strand
CCTAAATAGTTATTCGCACAAAAATTTAAAACGGTTTCACCAGTGTTTAACGTTATTTCAGCACCTTGAGCTGATGTAATGACACGTTCGGTTTTATATAAACCATTATCTTTTATTTCTTGTAATTCGTTTTCTAAATGTTGTTGTATTTTTCCGTACATAATCTTTAATATTTCTGCAAAGTTAAAATTCTTTTATAGCAATGCCATCATTTATATAAATAAGTATTTTTTTGGTTACGTTGAAATTCATAACCTGTAATATAGATGCGTAGCTTTCTAATTGCTGTGTGTGTTTTGGTAATTCTTTTCCTGATTTATAATCTATAATAACAGCTTCATTCTGATTTAGAATTACCAAACGGTCTGGTCTTAAAATGCTCCCATCATTAGAAATAATATCTCGTTCATTATAAACTGTTATATTTTTGTCCTTATAATAGGATGAAAGTTTAGGGTGATTTATGATTTGCAACACAGTTTCCTTTAAAATGGGTTCTTGGGTTTTGTTAATGGTTCCGTTTTCTAAAAAGGATTGCAATACATAATCCACATCGGTTTCCGTTATTATTTCGGCCATTATATCATGAATTAAATTCCCTTTTTCAATGGCTTTTTCTTGAATAGTATCCCAAAGACTGCCTGATCGTGTTATAACCTTAATGTTATGCGTTTCTTTTGGTGTTGAAATGAAACTGTTCCTAATAATTGTGGAAACATCTTTAGATTTTGTTTCAGATTCCTTCAGTTGTTTACCAAACTGATATACCATTTGGTTGCTTTCCCATTTCCCGAGTTTTTGCAAATAGCTAATTAAAAACCCAGCATAACTTTTTGGGTTGATTTCTCCTTTTGAACTAATATCCAATTTTGAAATTATATATAACTGTTCCACAGGTCTGGTAAGCGCAACATATAATATGTTAATGTTATCCAGTTCCAATTCCGCTTGATGCCTATCGAAAATTATCTTTCCAGCTTCGCCATAATTTTCAAAAGCTTTGCTGTAGTTTAACAACGTGTGACTAAAACCATTAAACGTTTCCGGATTAATGGGAAACCATTCTTGAGGTGATACTTCACGATAAATATCCAAATCAGCAAACGGGAAAATAACCACAGGAAATTCGAGTCCTTTAGATTTGTGAACCGTCATAATCTGGATTGCTTGGTAACCTTCAGGCGTTACAATACTTAATTTTTCATTTTTAGAATCGAAATAATGCAAAAAGCTACCAATATCAGCGAGTTGTTTTTCTGAAAATTCTAAAACAACATCCATATAATATTGAATAAACGCATCCGAATGATTTACCAGTTTAAATTGGCGAATAATGGTTTCTACCAAATCATAAAACGCGAGTTGAATAAGCGCGCTATAATCAATAAAAAAGCCTAGCAATTCCAAATGTTTAAATAGAGATTTAATATCTAAATGAATGTGTGCTTTTAAAAAGTTGTGTGTTTCTTTAATCTGACATATATGCGCAATATGAATCAGAATTTCAGCTTTTGTTTCCTGATTTTCTGGCTGTAAAAGTAGTCGTAATATATTGTTGACAAACTGAACGTTTTGCGAACTATTAAGCAACAAGGTTTCTGATGACATAATGTTTAAACCTTGCTCACTTAAATAATTAGCTATAGCAATACCTTCTTTTTTCTTTCTGACTAATACACAAATATCGGCTTCCGTATAGCCGTTTTTTAAACAGGATTTTATGGTGTTGTATACTTCTTCAGAATAGGCTAAAGCCTTATCATCCACATCTTGCAAGTCTAGAAACTCCAATTGTACATAGCCAGATTCCTCTTTTTTAACAAGTTGTTTCGCGTTTTTATATAAACTACTGTGATCAGAATGCCTAAATATAGTTTCAGACAAATAGTTGAAAAAGTCATTATTGAACTTGATAATTTCTTGAAAACTCCTAAAATTAGATTCCAAAGAAATTATTTCTGGTTCTAAATGAAACGGATTGTCGGTTTTGTTATATAGGTTGATAAACTGTTCGGCTTTTCCGCCACGCCATCTGTAAATGGCTTGTTTGGCATCGCCTACCAACATCATACTTCCTGGTTGAGACGCTATGGCATTATCCAATAATGGCGTTAAATTTTGCCATTGTAATTCAGATGTATCCTGAAACTCATCAATAAAATAATGTTTGAATTTTTCGCCAATACGTTCATAAATAAATGGGGTTGGTTGGTTTTTTATTTCTTGACTTATTAAACCATTAAATTCAGAAATAAGCATCACATTTTGTTCCTCTTTTATAAGTTGTAATTCCGTGTTTATGGCCCTTAAAACCGATAGTGGCGTTAAGTTTCTATAAATGGCTTTTAGTAATTTGAAATTTAAAACGGCGGTTTTAGTGGTATTGAAAAATTGGGCTAATTGTGGTTGGATATTTTCAATGGTTGAAGCTGTTTCGGCATCGGTTTTGGACTTTGGGTAAATGGTATTTCCTTCTATTAGGTCGGCTGGCCATTTTACAGTTTCTAGATCTTGACTAAAATTCCCTTCCGAAACTTTTTTGAAATAATTTGGGATAGATGCACGTGTAAAATTTTCGAAAATCAGTCCGTTATCCCTTATAAAACCTAATACTTGTGTTGCGCTATCAATACTTAATTGCTCCGTTTTTTCTAGTTCTTGGCGTAACGTGTTTTTTAAATCTTTAAAATCGTCTACCGATTTGCCTTGAAGCGCTTCAATAAAGGGTTTGTCGTTTTCATTTACTAACAATTTTGCTATGGCATAAAAATCTCTAGAAACATCCCAACTTTTATCATCGTCCGCTTTTTCAATAGCAAAATCCACCAGAGTTTTGGTTAAACGTTTATCGGTTCCTGCTTTGGAAATTAATCTATCAACCGATTCATTTAATAGTGTTTCAACGTCTAAAGCGACTTCAAAATTTAAAGGCAATTTTAAATCATGTGCAAAGGTTCTAATAATTTTATGTGTAAAACCATCAATTGTTGAAATATCAAAAGCGGCATAATTGTGCAAAATAGCGTCTAAAACAAGCGTGCTTTTAGTTTTTAAATTCTCTGGAGATATTTCTAAATCGCGACAAAGGTCATCAAACATAGAATTTGATTGCGTCAGGATTTCTTCCGAAGAAAAATCTTTTAGCGCTTCAATAATTCGTGTTTTCATTTCTCCAGCTGCTTTATTGGTAAATGTAATAGCCAGAATATTTTTAAAAGCAACTGTACTGGAGGCTTTAAGTAAAATAGTTAAATAGGCTTTTACAAGTGTATATGTTTTACCACTTCCTGCAGAAGCATTATAAATTAGGTATGGTTGTGTGGCTATCATAATTTATGTGAAATTTTACACAAGATAAAAACTATCGATGAGTTGATAGGTATTTATTATTTTTAATTGAAGGCGATATTCCGTAAATTTGGATAAATAAATTATTAACAATTAAAAATATAAAATATGGCTTTCGAATTACCGAAATTAAAATATGCCTATGATGCGTTGGAGCCGCACATGGATGCACGCACAATGGAAATACATCACTCTAAACATCATGCTGGTTATACATCTAAATTAAATGCTGCTATTGAAGGCACCGATTTAGAAGGAAAAACGATAGAAAATATCCTTCTTAATTTAGATATGAGCAATATGGGTGTTAGAAATAATGGTGGTGGTTTTTATAATCATTCCTTATTTTGGGATGTTATGAATCCAGAAGGAAAAGGCCGTTTGTCTGGCGATTTAAAAGATGCTATTGAGGCAGCTTATGGAAGTGTTGAAGACTTTAAAACTAAATTCAGTCATGCTGCTGCAACACAATTTGGTTCTGGTTGGGCTTGGTTATGTGTGCATAAAGGTGGTAAGGTTGAAGTTTGCTCAACACCAAATCAAGATAATCCATTAATGCCAGGTGTAACTTGTGGTGGAACACCAATTTTAGGATTGGATGTTTGGGAACATGCATACTACTTAAACTATCAAAACAGACGTCCTGACTATATTGATGCATTTTTTAATGTTATTAATTGGAACGAAGTAGAAAGACGTTATGCTGAAGCGAAGTAAATAGTTTTAAACGTTTTACGTATATATGAAAGCAAATCTGAAAGGATTTGCTTTTTTTTATTCGAAAGTATTGAAAATGAAAAAAGGCGAACAGATGTTCACCTTTTTTGCCCCAAATCTACCATAAACTTAACCTACTTATGTTATGGTGAAACAAAGAAACGCTTCTTATATCCCATTAAAAAAAATATTAGATAAACGACTTATAAATTAGGATAAACGAATGTAATAACCTGAAAAAATGCATTATTCGTTTAAAATAGATATTTGTAAGAGCCTGAAAATGAAAGAGAAGCTTAAATAATTATATAGTAATTTAATCTAACCCCTAATCCCTAATTATTATAGAAAGCTATGTAAAATAAGATATTGGAATTATGAATCTTTATGAAAATAAAAAAAGGCGAACAGAAGTTCACCTTTTTTTGCCCCAAATCTACCATGAACTTAACCTACTTATGTTATGGTGATTCTAAAGTATATTATTTTTAAGATTATTAACTATTAATTAGTTGAAATGCATTTAAATTAGATAAAAAGCAAAAAAAAGCTATGTAATCCTCATCTATTCAACACGTTAATATGCGCGATCTTTGTTTCCTTCATAAAAATTAATAAAAGCTCTATTTACAACACGATTTCCACCAGCAGTTGGATAGTTTCCTGTAAAGTACCAATCTCCTAGGTTTTTAGGACATGCTTTATGTAAATTTTCTATGGGTTGGAAAATGGTAACAACCTCTGCTTTAACATTTTCGTTAGAAATTAATTCCGCTATTTTATCTGAAATGGCATTGGCGGTAAATTGCGAGTATAAATCTTTTACAAAATTCCGAACATCTTTATCTTCAAATTCAACTTGGGTTACGCATTTGTCGTACACCTCTTTTATTAGATGGTATTTGTTATTTTCTTTCAGTAATTCTAAAATAGCTCTAAAAGCAATTAAATCTTCCAAGCGTGCCATATCAATACCGTAACAATCTGGATAGCGAATTTGTGGTGCAGATGATACCACGACAATTTTTTTAGGATGTAAACGATCCATCATTTTAATGATACTTTTCTTTAACGTCGTACCACGAACAATACTATCATCAATAATTACTAAGTTATCGGTTGGTTTAATAACGCCATAGGTTACATCATACACATGGGCTACTAAATCATCGCGACTACTATCCTCAGTAATAAAGGTTCTTAATTTAACATCCTTTATAGCTATTTTTTCAATACGTGGTCTTTCAGATAATATATTGGTAACGGCTTCTGCACTTAATTGGCCATTTCCATCTAGAATAGCTTGTGTTTTTTTTTTATTTAAATGTTCTTCAACCGTTTCTATCATTCCGAAGAAAGACGTTTCAGCTGTATTAGGAATATAAGAAAAAACCGTGTTTTTGGTGTCGTTATTTATAGCTTCCAAAACTTTGGGCATTAAAAATTTACCCAAGTTTTTTCGTTCTTGATAAATTTCCGCGTCACTACCACGCGAAAAGTAAATACGTTCAAACGAACAGGCTTTACGCTCTAAAGGTTCTAATATTTTTTTAATGGCAACTTCACCAGACATTTTAGTAATAATGGCGTGTCCAGGTTCTAGTTCTTTAACGTCATCAAAATCTACGTTAAATACGGTTTGTATTACTGGACGTTCTGAAGCTACTACAACAATTTCGTCATCTTTATAGTAGTAAGCTGGACGAATTCCTGCAGGATCACGAAGTACAAACGAATCTCCATGACCTAATAAACCAGCCATGGCATAACCTCCATCCCAGTTTTTAGAGGCTTTCTTTAATATTTTTGCTACATTTAAACGTTCAGCAATTAGTGCAGAACATTCGTTTTTACTGTAGCCTTCTTTTTTTAATTTCTTATATATTTTGGAAACAGCATCATCTAAAAAATGCCCTATTTTTTCCATAATAGTAATGGTATCTGCTTTTTCTTTTGGGTGCTGCCCAATTCTAACCAAACCATCAAAAAGCTCATTAACATTGGTCATGTTAAAATTACCAGCTACAATTAGGTTTCTATGCATCCAGTTGTTCTGACGTAGAAAAGGGTGGACACTCTCCACACTATTTTTACCAAAGGTTCCATAACGTACATGTCCTAAAAGTACTTCGCCAATATAAGGAATGTGTTTTTTTTGAAGTTCTACATTATCAACATACTCCGGATTATCAGCAAACTCCTTATTAATACGCTCGTTTATTTGGGCAAAAATATCTTGAATAGGTTGTTGGGCAATAGAGCGTACACGACTAATATAGCGTTCGCCAGGTTGGGTGTCTAATTTAATACTAGCAAAACCAGCTCCATCTTGTCCACGATTGTGCTGTTTTTCCATTAACAAATACATTTTGTTAACACCATAAAAGGCGCTACCGTATTTTTCTTTATAGAATTCCAGTGGTTTTAATAATCGAATTTGGGCAATACCACATTCATGTTTTAAAGCGTCGCTCATTTTGTATGTGTTGTTGTAAGTACTGTGTTTATATAAATTAAAAACGCGCTTCATTTAGGAGCGCGCTTGTATTATGTTAATTCAATATCGAATTGTGTTAAACTCTTAAACTGTTGCAAGCGTTTATGTACGTCGCTGCTTTTTAAATTCACCATACGTTCTGTTCCAAATTTTTCGACACAAAAAGAAGCTAATGTGGATCCATAAATAACCGCATTTTTCATGTTTTCAAATGATACATCATCAGATTTTGCTAAATAACCAGCAAAACCACCTGCAAAGGTATCGCCAGCACCCGTTGGATCAAAAACTTCTTCTAATGGTAACGCAGGAGCATAGAATACATTATCGTCATGAAATAATAAAGCACCATGTTCCCCTTTTTTAATAACTACATATTTGGGTCCCATGTCATGAATTTTACGTGCTGCAACAACCAGAGAATATTCG
>DIAL01000018.1:145393-149495 GCA_002414705.1 Flavobacteriaceae bacterium UBA5079 | reverse complement strand
CAACAACCAGAGAATATTCGCCAGTAAGTTGTCTTGCTTCTTCATCATTTATGGTAATCACATCTACTTTTTTAATCACGTTTAGTAAATCGTCTAATGCGCAATCCATCCAGAAATTCATGGTATCTAAAATAACCAATTCTGGTTTGGTTTCCATTTGTTCCAATACGCTTAATTGTACTAACGGATGTAAGTTTCCCAGCATAACAATTTTAGCATCGCGATATTCGGATGGAACTACGGGTTGAAAATCTGCTAATACATTTAGCTCTGTTGCCAAAGTATCGCGCGTATTCATATCATTATGGTATTTACCACTCCAGAAGAATGTTTTACCTTCTTTTATAATTTCAATTCCCGAAATATCTACGTTTCTATCAGATAATAAATCTAAATATTCCTGTGGAAAATCGCCTCCAACAACAGATACTGCAGCAGCATTCACATGAAATTGTGATGCAGCAAGTCCAATATACGTGGCTGCGCCTCCTAAAATTTTATCGGTTTTTCCAAAAGGTGTTTCAATAGCATCAAAAGCTACAGTTCCTACTATTACTAATTTGCTCATAAAGCGGTTTCAAATTTTGATGCAAATATAGGGTTTTTGTAGACTAAAAAACGAATTTATTTCCGCCCAAAATCAGCAGGAATTTCACCCCAAGCTTTCGTTTCCCATTTTACAATTGTCGTAGTATAGGTATTTTCTTTTAGCCATTTTACACCACGATCCACCAATTCAAAGAGTTTTTCGTTTTTAGTGTTGCGTGGTAACTTCGTGTTGCAGGTTTTTTTGCGCACCCAACTCATGGCTATTTTAGAATCCGTATATAAAATCCGTTCGCTTTTCTGTTGCTTTAAGAATGCCAATCCGTGAACAAGCGCTAAAAATTCGCCAATATTATTAGTGCCTTCTGGAAAAGGACCTTGTATAAATAATTGCTTTTTGCTTTTGGTATCTACACCTCTATATTCCATTATACCAGGATTTCCAGATGAAGCCGCATCAACGGAAATGGAATTATAATTAGGAAGCCCTATTTTTTTGAGTTGGGTATCAGATAATTCGCTTTTAAAACCTTTTTTCTTCCCAATAAAATCTTTGTAGTTACTATTTAAGGCTTTTTTAGCAGCATCAAATGTGTCAAACGATTTGTAAACTGCACCTTGGTAATCCTTAACTTGTGCTTTGCAGTCATTCCAAGTTTCAAAAACACCTGTTTTATGGCCTTTCCAGACGGTATAGTATTTCTTTTTCTTTTTGGACACGAATTATGCGAATTAGTTTTAATTAGTATTGGAGTTTAGCTTTGTCATTCAGAGCAACTGCGATGAATCTCTTTTATTCTATATCCTAATAGAGACTTTTCAGTCGTACCTCCTTCTGAATGACATTTATTTGCTCAATAGTTCCTCAATTACTTTCGGAAAATGTTCCATTTCCAAAGCATGAATTTTTCCGGCAACATCATCAGCTGTATCAATTGGTAACACGGGACAGGTGGCTTGAAATATCATGGCACCTTCATCATAATGTTCATTTACATAATGAATACTAATGCCTGTTTCTTTCTCCTTATTAGCAACAACAGCGTTGTGAACATGCATACCATACATGCCTTTACCACCATAATTGGGCAAAAGTGCTGGATGAATATTAATCACTTTATTTGGGAATGCTGCCAAGATATGTTCGGGAAATTTCCAAAGAAAACCCGCTAACACAATTAAATCGGGTTGAAAGGTTTTAAGAATGTGTAACACATCATCCGATTTTGAAAATGCGTGTCTGTTAAAGGAAAACGCACTAACATGCAGATTTTTAGCACGGTCCAGTACTTTGGCATGAGGATTGTTAGTCATAACCTGCGTCACTTCAATATGCGCGTTGTTTTGAAAAAACCTAATTAAATTTTCAGCATTAGATCCAGATCCGGACGCAAAAATTACAATACGTTTCATATAGCAGCTTGTCATGTCATGATTAGTAACGCAAAAAAAAGAATAAATTATAACAATTAGAAGGTAAAAGGGATTTACTTAAAGGAAATTTAGTAAATTACCACCACATTTTTACAGTAAAGGTGTGGAATAAGAATAAAATTTTTATTTTTGCCAACTAATTAAAACTTAAAATTAAAAGATTATGTCAGACATTGCATCAAGAGTAAAAGCGATTATCGTAGACAAATTAGGTGTTGATGAAAACGAGGTTGTAACTGAAGCTAGCTTCACAAACGATTTAGGAGCAGATTCATTAGACACTGTAGAATTAATCATGGAATTCGAAAAAGAATTCGATATTCAAATCCCAGACGATCAAGCAGAAAACATTGCAACTGTTGGTCAAGCTATCTCTTACATAGAAGCAGCAAAATAATTCATTAGAATTTATGGAATTAAGGCGAGTTGTAGTTACTGGTTTAGGAGCACTAACACCTATAGGGAATACCAAAGATGAGTTTTGGCAAGCACTTGTAAGTGGTAAAAGTGGTGCTGCACCTATAACGTATTTTGATACTGAAAAGTTCAAAACAAAATTCGCTTGCGAATTAAAAAACTTTAATGCCACCGATTTTCTTGATAGAAAAGAAGCGCGAAAAATGGACCGGTTTACGCAGTATGCTATGGTAGCTTCAGATGAAGCTATTGCAGACTCTAAACTAAATTTAGACGCGGTAAACAAATTAAGAGTCGGTGTTATTTGGGGAGCAGGAATAGGTGGTTTGGAAACCTTCCAGGACGAAGTTTTAAACTTTGCCGCTGGTGATGGTACACCAAGATTTAATCCATTCTTCATCCCAAAAATGATTGCAGATATTGCACCAGGAAACATTTCCATTAAACATGGATTTATGGGACCTAATTATACAACAGTATCTGCTTGTGCATCTTCAGCCAATGCTATGATTGATGCCTTAAACTATATTCGTTTAGGACATTGTGATGTTATAGTAACAGGAGGAAGTGAAGCTGCAGTAACCATTGCAGGTATGGGTGGTTTTAATGCCATGCATGCCTTATCAACTAGAAATGAAAGTCCAGAAACAGCCTCAAGACCTTTTGATGCAACCAGAGATGGTTTTGTATTAGGTGAAGGTGCTGGAGCTATTATTTTAGAAGATTATGAACACGCCAAAGCGCGTGGTGCTAAAATTTATGCGGAAGTATTAGGAGGCGGAATGTCTTCAGATGCATACCACATGACAGCGCCACACCCTGACGGAATTGGTGTGATTGCAGTAATGAGAAATTGTTTAGAAAATGCAGGCTTAAAACCAGAAGAAGTTGATCATATCAACACGCATGGAACGTCAACACCTCTAGGAGATGTTGCCGAACTGAAAGCAATTTCTGAAGTGTTTGGAGCGCATGCTAAAACAATCAATATTAATTCAACAAAATCCATGACAGGTCACCTGTTAGGTGCTGCTGGTGCTATCGAGTCTATTGCGTCTATTTTAGCAATGGAACATGGTATTGTGCCACCAACCATAAATCATGAAGTTGCTGATGAAAATATTGATCCTGAATTAAATTTAACATTAAACAAAGCACAAAAACGCGATGTTAAAGTTGCCATGAGTAATACGTTTGGTTTTGGTGGCCACAATGCGTGCGTATTATTTAAGAAAATTGATTAAATAACGAATGAAGAACATTCGAAACATATTAAATTCCCGTTCAAAAACTGACGGGAATTTTTTTGTACCAATTCAAAATATTCTCGGCTTTAAGCCTAAAAATATTGCTTACTACAAAAAAGCATTTACACACCGTTCCATGAATATTAAGGATGCGAAAGGGCATCCTATTAATTATGAACGACTAGAGTTTCTAGGCGATGCTATGTTAGGATCTGTTATTGCCTCACATTTATATTCTGAAGTTCCAAGTGGTGATGAGGGTTATTTAACTAAAATGCGTTCTAAAATAGTCAGTCGCGAGCATCTAAACGAGCTTGGAAAAGATTTACATTTAATTGATTTGGTTGAAAGCAAAATTCCTAAAGGCCATTTTGGCGATAATATTTATGGTAACCTGTTTGAAGCTTTAGTTGGTGCCATTTTTCTGGATCGTGGTTATAAATATTGTGAAAAATTTA
>DIAL01000018.1:130445-145332 GCA_002414705.1 Flavobacteriaceae bacterium UBA5079 | reverse complement strand
TTAAAAAAGTCATTATTCCCTATGTGGATATTGCCCAATTGGAAGGTAAAGTTATTAGCTATAAAAGTTTGCTTATTGAATGGTGCCAAAAAGAAAAGAGAATCTTTGATTATCATGTTTATGATGATACTGGAAATGATGATATTCGTCATTTTGCCGTTAAATTATCTGTAGATAATAAAGTCGTGGCAAAAGCACGAGCTACGTCTAAAAAAAAGGCAGAAGAAAAAGCCTCCAAACGCGCCTTTTTTGTTTTTCAGAAGCAAATGTCTAAAGACAGTTAAAACAAACAGTCACGATAACGTTTTCGTAATATTTTCCTGTTAAGTTTAATATAAACAGCATCAATTTATAGCTATTTAATACTATATTTACAATTAGTTTTGATGATTATGCTAATGCAGAAACTTAATTTGGACGATTTTTTAGATACCATTGATTATGCATTAATTGGTATTCACAGTCCTTTAGAAAGTTACCGGTTAGCCTACTTTTTAAATAAAGAATTGCAAATTCATTTATCAAGACAGAAAGCGGATTTAGACTTCGGAAATAAAACACAATACGAGATTTTTGAGTGGGTGGATGCACATAAATTTGCCACTTGGCATTTAGTATCCAACACCTGTAAGGTGGAAGTAGAAGCAAAAAAAAATAATAATTCGCTCTTTAGTTTACAAGATCAACGAGCAACCAAAACCTATCATTTAATTCCTGAATACAAAACAGTGAATTATTTTTTAAAAATCTCGGATGACGCATTTACAGATGCTCAAGTTGAAGTGCTTTTAAAGAAAATTCAAAATATTCCGAATGTTGTTACCACATATCGTGTTAATCCTGCGGAATTAAAATCTAAAAACAACTTAATATTTTATTAATGTTAAAAAGAAAAAAAACCAAAATAGTTGCCACATTAGGACCAGCAACAAGTACCAAAGCCGTTTTAAAGGCTATGCTAGATGAAGGTGTAAATGTGTTTAGAATCAATTTTTCGCATGCTGATTATAAGGATGTGGAAGAACGCATAGCCATGATTCGGGAGCTGAATGACGAGTTTGATTATAACGCAGCTATTCTAGCCGATTTACAAGGGCCAAAATTACGCGTTGGAACCATGAAAGGCGAAGTGATTGTAAACGAAGGCGACGAGATTATTTTTGCTACAGGAAAACGTTTTGAAGGAACTAAAGAACGCGTTTACATGACCTATGACAAGTTTCCGCAAGACGCCAAACCTGGCGAACGCATTCTTTTAGATGATGGAAAACTTATTTTTGAAGTGGTGTCAACCGATAAAAAAACGGAAGTTAAAGCACGCGTTATTCAAGGTGGACCCTTGCGTTCTAAAAAAGGCGTGAATCTACCAAACACGAATATTTCGCAACCTGCATTAACTGAGAAAGATATTGAGGATGCTATTTTTGCATGTAGTTTAAAAGTAGATTGGATGGCATTATCATTTGTTCGTCATGCTGAAGATTTAATCCAATTAGAAGAATTAATCAGCAAACATAGTGATCATAAAATTCCAATTATTGCCAAAATAGAAAAACCAGAAGCGGTAGAAAATATTGATAAAATTGTGGCCTATTGCGATGGTTTAATGGTAGCTCGAGGCGATTTAGGTGTGGAAATTCCTGCCGAAGAAGTCCCTCTTATTCAGAAAAAATTAGTGCTACGCGCTAAACAAGCTCGTATTCCGGTTATTATTGCAACTCAAATGATGGAAACCATGATTTCCAGTTTAACACCAACACGAGCAGAAGTTAACGATGTAGCCAACTCGGTTATGGATGGCGCAGATGCCGTTATGCTTTCTGGTGAAACATCTGTTGGGCAATATCCTGTTCAGGTTATTAGGCAAATGTCTAACATTATCAAAAGTGTGGAAGATTCCAGCTTGATAAAAGTACCACAATTACCACCACATATTCGTACCAAGCGTTTCATTACAAAATCTATCTGTTATCACGCAGCAAATATGGCAAATGAAATTGATGCCAAAGCTATTTCAACGTTAACAAATAGTGGTTATACAGCATTTCAAATTTCGGCTTGGCGACCTAAATCTCATATTTTAGTATTTACGTCTAACCGCAGAATTTTAACCCAACTAAGTTTACTTTGGGGTGTAAAAGCGTTTTTCTATGATAAGTTTGTTAGTACAGACGAAACCATTGAGGATGTAAATGTCATTGCCTGTAAAAAAGGCTATTTGGAAGAAGGCGATATGCTGGTAAGTTTGGCTGCTATGCCAATTCAAGAAAAAGGTATGGTAAATACGCTTCGTGTGACGGAAATTACGAGTTGTAGTTTTTAAGGATTATTAATTTCCTTTTCTAATTGAACAACCAATTGTTCTAGAAGAAGATTGAGTGATTTTAAATAAATTTTACCCGTATTTAAAGTTTCCAGTTTAAAGGTTGCAATATTCCATAATTCCATACTACTTATTAGATTATTATAATCAGTTTTAGGACCACCTTGTATTAAACCATCTTTGTAATAATCTACAGCTATTTTGCTATAATTAATGTTTTTTACAAAAAAAGGTTCAATAGTATTGGTGTATTGTGTTTTGGTATAATCATTTTGAATATCTAAAATGTCTCTATATTCTCTAAAGTATTTTAAGTATAATTTAAGGGAGTCATTTTTTATTTGAGATTGCAGATTCTGGTTTATAAATTCATCGGTAACAGGAAAGGAAAGTGTAATGTTCCAAAATGTAGCTGTATTACCCAAAAGCTGTTTAAGTGCTGGTATAGAATCTGGATTTTTAGTATCTAATATTTTTAAAATGCGAATCCCATTTTCAATTTCAGAAGCCACGTTATCTTTACTATGGCTTAAGTCTTCAATCTGATTTTTTAGTTCCTCTGAAATACGTTCTAAATAATCAGTTTTTCTATTTGTTGTAATTCTGTTAGAGTTCCAGTTGTTGATGCTTAACGCTATTAAAATTCCAATTACCACAAGTATAATTTCGCCAACAGCGTATTTAAAATAAGTTGTGGTTTTACCCATTGAAAGTAAATTTTTTCTGATTTTTCTGAAGAACTTTATCACGGATTGGTTTTATATAACTATCTGATTATATTTTGTTTGTATGTGTATGTAACGAAGTTCGACTTTTTAATTTAAAAAATCAAATTCCTAGAAATCAAACTGTAACTGTACACTAACTGCTTTCTTTTCTTCTAATTTCTTTTTGGTTTTTTCTGTATTGAGGTTAGATAATGAAATCCCTAAAAGTCGCACCGAATTTTGCATACTTTCCTGAAACAATAAGTCTTTAGCGGTTTCTAAAATCACGCTGGCATCACTCACAAAATACGGAACTGTTTTACTGCGTGTTTGCATCGTGAAATCGCTATACTTTATTTTTAAGGTGATGGTTTTTCCAGCCACCTTACTTTTTTTTAACCGTCGAGACACTTCGTCTGCAATGTGTTCTAATTTTTCGAGCATGAAAATTTCAGAAGATAAATTCTCATTAAACGTCCGTTCTGCAGCTAATGACTTTCGAATTCTATTCGGTTTCACCTCGCTGGTATGAATGCCACGAACCACGTGGTAATAAAACCGACCAGATTTTCCAAAATGAGTATCTAGGTATTCTATGGTTTTCAATTTTAAATCACTTCCCGTAAAAATACCAAGTTGATACATTTTTTCGGCTGTTACTTTCCCGACACCATAAAATTTACGAATATCCAAGGCCTCTAAAAATGGTAATACATCTTCAGGATTTACGGTTTTCTGACCATTGGGTTTGTTGTAATCACTGGCAACTTTGGCTATAAATTTATTGATTGAAATTCCTGCGGAAGCTGTTAAGCCGACTTCATTAAAAATCCGTGTTCGAATTTCCTGTGCTATTAAACTCGCACTTGGATTCCCTTTTTTATTTTCGGTCACATCCAAATACGCTTCATCTAAAGACAAGGGTTCTACTAAATCTGTATACTCGTAAAATATCTTTCTTACTTGTTTAGAAATGTCATGATACCGATTAAAACGGGTTTTTGTAAAAATCAGGTCTGGACAAAGCCGTCTAGCCTGAACACCACTCATGGCACTCCGAACGCCAAACTTGCGCGCTTCATAACTGGCAGCACTTACCACACCACGATTACCAGAACCACCAACAGCCACTGGTTTTCCTTTTAATTCAGGATTATCCATTTGCTCTACAGAGGCATAAAAAGCATCCATATCCACATGAATAATTTTTCTAATGGGAAATGTGTCTGGCATGATGTAAATTTATAATATCTTTATCTTTTGTGCATTTTGGTTTATAATAACCATGAAACGTCAGTTCGAGTGATTTTGAGGCACGAAAAATTATATCGAGAACTAATTTAAGGTAGAAATTCGTATTCTCGATATAAATTTTACCCATTTTCAATGGTAAAATTCACTCGAACTGACAAATTTTATCAAATACAAAATACATTATGGGTAAAACAGCAATCATTTTAGGAGCAACAGGATTAACAGGTGGTTTGCTTTTGGAGCAACTTCTTGCAGATAATAGATATGAAAAAATTAAACTGTTTTCTCGATCTACTTGTGGAATTACTAATCCAAAAATAGAAGAACATTTGGTGGATTTATTCCAATTGAAATCGCATCAAGAACAGTTTACAGCTCATGTGGTGTTTTGTTGCATAGGAACCACCAAAGCTAAAACGCCAGACCAAGAAACTTATTTAAAAATTGATTATGGAATCCCTGTTTCTGCCGCTGAAATAGCGAAAGAAAATGGCATTCAAACTTATATAGTTATTTCCGCATTAGGCGCAGATAAAAACAGTAAAGTATTTTATAATCGTACAAAAGGTAGGATGGAAGAAGCCGTTTTGGCGCAACAAATCCCAAACACGTATGTGTTGCAACCGTCATTAATTGGTGGTAGTCGTGATGAAAAACGCTTGGGTGAAAAATTAGCCAAAATGGCCATGACTATTTTGAATCCGTTTTTAATGGGTTCATTAGCTAAATATAAATCCATTCAACCAGAAACTATTGCTACATGTATGGTGTTTTTGGATCATAACAATTATCCTGATAGTCGGATTTTGTCTGATGATATTAAACAAATTGTAACCAATAATTAGATTCTCATTTTTATAGTATATATATGATTGAAATAGAACGAAAATTTTTAGTCACTTCGCAGCAATTTAAAGCCGAAGCCATTCGGAAAACCCATATCAAGCAAGGGTTTTTAAATACAGATAAAGCGCGAACGGTTCGTGTACGATTGAAAGGTGACAGTGGATTTATAACCGTTAAAGGTCCTTCTACGGATGGTGGTTTATCCCGTTTTGAATGGGAAAAGGAGATTTCAAAAGCAGATGCTGAAGCCTTATTACAAGTGTGTGAAACAGGTATGATTGATAAAATGCGATACGAAATTGAAGTGGGAAACCATCTATTTGAAGTCGATGAATTTTTTGGTGATAACACCGGATTAACTGTTGCCGAAGTCGAATTATCGCATCCAACTGAAATATTCAAAAAACCAACTTGGCTTGGAGAGGAAGTGACAGGTGATGCTAAATATTATAATTCACAGTTGAGTAAGAGCCCGTTCAAAAATTGGGATTTATGATAAACCTTGTAGCTTCATCAACACGTAAAATTGAAAAACCACAGGTTTAATGAAACAGTTAAAAATAGTTTTCCAAATTATTATAATTGTTGCACTTCTCATTCACTTTTCAGTCAAAGATTACGTCTACGCGTCTGCCATCATCTTCTATGCCTTTCCACTTCCTATTTTAATTTTACTAATAGTATTTTCAATATTAATTAATAAGAATTGGCGTAAAATATCTATTTTATTATTCATTGTTTTGAGTGCTATTTGGTATTTTAAAAGCTTTGTATCACATCACGAAAATGCCGTTAATGAAGGTTTGGAAGTTGTTGTTTGGAATGCTGGACACGATCAAAGTTTTGAAGACGCTTTTCTAGAAAACAAAAAGATTCCAGATGTTTTGGTGTTAATAGAATGTAATCTAAAATCCATTCAAGAAACGCGAAATACATATCCAAATTATTACTTTCATGAATCGGAAGAAGAAATAGGCATTTTCTCCAAAACACCGTTAAAAATTATTAGTGAAGTAACTTCTGAAACAAATTCTACCGTTTTAAAATTTTCCACGAATAACATTATTTTTTATGCGGTTGATTTAACAGCTGATGTATTTAACTCCAGAAAAGAAGAGCTTCAATTTGTATACTCAAATATAGAATATCATAGTAATTCAGTTGTTTTAGGAGATTTCAATACACCTCTAGAATCCATTTATTTCGAAGATTTTAAAGCTAATTATAATCATGCTTTTTCTGTTAAAGGAAATGGTTTTAAAGAAACCTGGTTTTGGAATTTACCCTTGTTATCACTGGATCATATTTGGGTATCTCATAATTTGATAATAAATAAAACGAATAAAATAAAAACCTGGAAATCAGATCATAATATGTTACGAACATATATTAGTCGATTAATTATTCCGAAATAGTCATCCAGCGTTTGGCTTCATTTCCAAAGGCATCCACAACCGTTAGTAAATGTTTTCCTTTTTTAGGAAGGATTCCAAATTCATGAATATTTTGCGTGCTTCCTAAAAACTGCTCATTTAAATACCAAAATACCGTTGTTTCAGGTTTGGAATGTGCTATTTTTAAAATGAGTTCATTGGTTTTTCCATCAAAACCTTTAGGTAAGAAAATGCTGTTATTGTCATTGGGATACATGAATTGCATGGAAATGGCGTTTTCTCCCAAACAATCTGCTCTAAAAGGAGGTAGGGGTTTATAAAACGGATTTTTGGTTTTATAATAATAAGCCATTAATGGTGGTAATACAAACCATGATTTATGCGAAATATCTGCAATGGCCTCACAAGACGAATTCACTTGAAACTGCTCTAACCTATCTAAATGAACCAATACATGATACGGACAAGGCTTGGTTTTTAACCCAGAAATTTGAATGAATTTTTGTTCTACCGCATCACAATTTGGCGATGCACGATGCCCACTTTGTTTGCAAATAGAAACTTCCTGCATCTCATCATAAGGTTTTGCAAACCATTCAGAATTTGGCAATAGATTAAACACATCAAATAAAATAGGTGCAGCCGTTTGTACACCAACTAAACCCGGTCTGCCTTCACCATCCGCATTTCCAACCCAAACACCAACCACATAATCTTTGGTTGTTCCAATAGCCCAAGCATCACGAAAACCGAAACTGGTACCTGTTTTCCAGGCTATTTGTTTGGAACCATCATAAAACTCCCAATTATCGTCACCTTCTGGTCTGTTAACGGTTTTTAAACTTTCATAAGTTAAATAGATGGAAGCGGCATCAAAAAGTGTTTTATCAGCAGTTTTTTTTCCGAAGTCAACTGTTTTGGAATTGATAAAAATGGGTGCCGTAAATTCGTTAGTAAAATACTCGCTAGACGTTTCCGAAAAATGATTTAGGGTTGAAGATAGCGCAGCATAACTTTTACACAAATCCCATAAATTACTTTCGGCTCCTCCTAAAATCAAAGATAATCCATAATAATTGGCAGATTCCGATAAATCTTTAAGCTGTAATTTCTTTAAATATTGATAAAATCTGTCCAACCCAAACTCCTGCAACATTCTAACCGATGGCACATTTAAAGAGCGTGATAAGGCGCGACTAGCCGGTACGGCTCCATCATAAGTTTTGTTGTAGTTTTCGGGATTATAACTTCCATACTGTGTTGGTATGTCCGCAACTAATGTGTTTGGTAATAAATCGCCAGCATCCAACATGGCAGCATATAAAAAGGGTTTTAAAATACTGCCCGTACTTCTTGGTTTATCAATAATGTCCACATCTTTTTGGTGTAATTTACTGGTTGGTGAATTTCCAACATAGGCTAGAACCTTTTTGGTTTTCACATCTAAAACTAAAACAGCCGCATTATGAATATCGTTTTGCTTTAGTTGATTATAATGTGTTTTCACAAGTTGATTAACACGTTCTTGTAAATGATTATCAACGGTTGTTTGAATGCGTTTTCCCGAATGTGCTGTAGCTACTTTTTGTAATAAATGAGGAGCCGTTTGTGGTAAGGCATACGGTTTTTGGGGTAATCCTTCTGCTATAGAAAGTTGATAGGTTAAGGAATCTAAAACCTTATTATCTAGTAATTTTTTGAGTAAACGATTGCGTTTTTTTAGTAATTGTTCTTGATTCTTTCCAGGATAAATTAAGCTTGGTGCATTTGGTAAAACAGCCAAGGTAGCATGTTCTGCCCAAGATAATTGTGTAGCATCACGATTAAAATACCGCCAAGATGCAGCATCCAAACCAACCACATTTCCGCCAAAAGGTGTGTTACTAGTATAATAGGCTAAAATCTGATCTTTGCTTTCGCGAAGTTCCAAACGGGTTGCTAAAATAATTTCAATAC
Source organism: Flavobacteriaceae bacterium UBA5079 (assembly GCA_002414705.1). Lineage (GTDB taxonomy): Bacteria > Bacteroidota > Bacteroidia > Flavobacteriales > Flavobacteriaceae > Algorimicrobium. The sequence continues at coordinate 136,852 of DIAL01000018.1, read as the reverse complement.
CTTTTTCAAAATAGGTTCTATTTTGGCCTTTTCGGGATAAACGAATCACTTGTTGTGTGAGCGTGCTTCCACCACGTTTAATACCATCCGATTTTAAGTTCTCTTTAAAGGCTTTAAAAATGGAAATTGGATTAAAACCAGGATGTTTGTAGAAATAGGCATCTTCAAAAGCAATAATACAGGTTTTAAATTTTTCTGGTATAGAATCGTTTTGGGGAAATCGCCATTGACCATCACTCGCAATTTTAGCACCTAAAAGCTGATTGGTTTTACTCGTAATAACGGTTGCCGTGGGATCTGTAAATAACTTATTAGGTAAACAGAAATAATAGGCAATGAGTAATAGGAATACGATTGCCGATTTTATTTTATTCGTTTTTATGTAGGTTGTTAATTTGTTCAACTATTTTTTGAATTCGTATTCGCGTTCCACTTTACAAATCCGAACGTGATACCAGTTATACCATTCCTCGCGACCTTTTTGTTGTGCAAAAACATGATCGCTTTCCTGTTTCCAGTTTTTAATGGCATCTAAACTGTCCCAATAACTAACGGTTATTCCTAAACCGTCTCTGGCGGATTCAATACCAATAAATCCAGGTTGTTGTTTAGCGAGTAGCTCCATTTTTTTTGCCATTTCAGAATAACCTTCAATGTGATCGGTTTGTGTTGAGGTAAAAATAACAGCATAATAGGGTTTTTGATTTGTCATAGTTTCGTCATTCCTGCTTTCGTGGAAATTGTCTTGTTTAATTATATAAATTTACTTTTTTGAATTACTATGAGATTAACTACGCTGAATCTTCGATTTCCTGCTTTGGCAAGAATTGGTTACTTCTCAACAATAATCCATTGTCCTTTATTTCGCACTAAATAATCATGATCATACATAGCTTCGGCTTGAACACCTGGTAAATAATAGGTTCCTAAAAAGGATGCATTCAACATAACATTGAAGGTTTTAATGCCTTGTTTTCCTTTTTGTGGTAAATCGAAATAATAATTTACTTGATTATCACGAATATCTGTATAAGTAGCTTGATTGGTTGTTGCTTCTCCAAAATCGGTAAATCGTGTATTAATGATTTCCCAACCTGACGGAAATAACTGGGTGAGTGCCACATCGTTTATATTTTCATTTTTAAGATTGTTAACTGTAATACTCGCCACAAAATCCTGCCCTTGTTTTAAATTGGAAATATTAATTTTATTTCCTGTCAAATCTTTATAAACCACGGAAACGCTTAATCCACGTTGTTCCGTGAGCTCTTGACCAAGCGGAAGTTTACCAGAATTAAGCACACGTACATACACCAAATTGGCTTTTTTATTTGTGAATGTTAGTTGATTTGAACCATCATTTATTAGTAAATCACGTTGCGCAATAGCCGATTTTGATTGGATGGTTTCAGATTTTCCATTGATGGTGTACGTAAGATTTAAATCCTTGCCACCATTGGCTTCCACCATTTTTGCCATAGCCAACAAGCTATAAGCTGTTGTTTGCGTGCTCATCCAACGGTTGCTAGATAAATCATTCGCTAGATATTCTGCTAATTCACGTTGCTGCGGGTTTTTAGTCAGTACCATAGTTTCCAAAGCCATGGCACGATTTCTATCTACTGAACCATAGGTGTAATAATTATATTTTGGTGGTTGGAAATTAATATTTGCTGTTTTTGAAATCGTTTGACTCGCCTCATGTTGTCCAGCCAAGCCATAAGCTGCAGCCAAACGCCATTTGGCTTCGTTGGATATTTCGGAAAACTCACGTAAACGATTCATGGCAGCTAAATCTGGTTTTCCAGCCAATGCTAACGTATATAATCGGTAGGCTTGTGCTAAATCGGAATTATAGGTTCTGTAACTAGGTCGCCAATCACGAGCTGCTTGTTTTTGATAGGTTATCCAATTGTTCTTAAATGTTAATGGTAACACATAGCCTTTCTTTTCTGCTTCTAGCATAAAGTGTCCAGCGTAACTGGTTGACCAATCGTTAGCTGAATTTTCACCCATCCAATAACTCATGCCACCATTTGGCATTTGAAATTGGGCTAGGCGTTTGATACCGCTTTCTATATTTTTTTGAATGTCTTGTCTTTTATCAAGTGTTAAATCGAAAATATCGTTTAAGTATAATTGTGGAAATACACCAGACGTGGTTTGCTCCAAACAACCATGAGGATATTGAATAAGGTATTGCAAACGACGTGTGAAATCCATAGGAGGTAAAGTTGAAAATTCGACCGTTGCCGAATTAGTTCCAGTTTCTCCAAAAGTTGAAAATGAAAGCGATGCTTCTGCATTTGCTGTTACCGATTTATCAATCGATTTGGACGAAATAGGATTTGGATTTACCACATCAATTTCTACTTTGAAAGTCGATTTTTCGCCGTTGCCTGTAGCAATAACTTCAATGGTATTAAAACCTTTTGCTTGGCTGACATCCAATTCAAAATAGCGCATTTTTTCATCTGGTTTGGCGAAACTTACGGTTTGTGTTTTCTCACCAATAACAGAAATACCATTGCTTAATTTTAAACTGATTTCAACATTTTTCACGGTATTTTCCATAGCAAAAACGGTAACCGGAAGCGTTACTTTTTCACCTGGACTTAACTTTCTTGGTAAAGACGCTAAAACCATAAGCGGTTTTTTAACCTGAACCGATTTATCCACACTACCATAAGCTTCATCTTTAGCATTTCCGGCTACCACCATAGTCCGAACGGCTCCAATATAATTTGGTAGTTTAAGCGTGTGCGATTTATTTTCGCCCGCTTTCAAACTAAAAGGCCCTAAATACGTTACAACCGGTTTAAAGCGATTGGCTTTTTTGTTTTTACCGGCTGCAGCATTTCCATCACCACCAATTGCGAAAACCTGATCGATACTTCCAGAATAGGCGCCAATTATAGCATCAAAAACATCCCAAGTTTTAACACCTAAAGCTTCGCGTGCGTAAAATTCATCCCACGCATTTGGAGTTTTAAAACGCGTTAAATCTAGCAAGCCTTCTTCAACCATAGCAATGGTGTAGGTCATTGATTTGTTGTTCTTTTCGGAAACCGTGACTTTAAATTCCTGCTCTGGTTGCAAGACATCTGGCATTTTTAATAGTGGTTCCAATTTCGTATTTGGATCTTCCACCATGATTGGAATAACGCCAAATAAGCGAATCGGTAAATCGTTTGCCGTAATAGCATGCGGTTGTAATAATGAAATATTAATAAACACATTGGGTGCCATTTCAGCTGAAATTGGAATGGTTACTTTGGTTTCACCTTGTTGTGTTTTCACCCATTTAGTTTCTAAAACTTCGGTGCCATTTTCTACGCTCACTAACGCGCGACCTTCACTACCAGAATTAAATGTAATGGTTGCGGTTTCGCCTACATTGTAGGTTTCTTTATCTGCGGAAAACACCAACATTTTAGCAGCTTCTTTATCGCTTGAAGGGGATTTCTGCCACCAGTTTTTGTAAAAGTAAGCGGTGCGTCCTGTGGCATGACCACTTTCTGGATCAATAACACGAATGAGGTAACGACCACCTTCTTCATCTGGAATATTGATATTGAAACGCCCTTTACCTTGTGTATTGGTGTTTACTTTGCTATCTAAATACGGTCTGTGGTAATTGCTAGATACGTAACTGGACAGATTATCTTCAGAAGCATTCCACCACCAACGCCATTCAATTTTATAAATTTTTACTTCTAGATTATTGCGTTGCATGGGTTTTCCATCTTTATCTACCACCACCACATCAAAGGTTTGGTTTTCATCCGTAAAAAACGAGCCATACGCTTTTGGTTCAGGTGAACGTAAACCTACAAACGATTTATAAGGTGCATAAGGCATGGTAAAAGCATCCATGGAAAAATCGCCACCATTTTCAAAAGCACGTACTAAAAACTGCACGTTTAACATGCCAGGCGCATTTTTGCCAACCTCTAATTGATTATTTATTTTAGCGATACCTTCGGCATTCACATTTCCTTCAAAAACGGTTAACTCTTCAGTTTCAAATTCGCGTGTTGGATCGGAAAATATGTAATTTTTGTAGTTTTTAAATCCGGAATTGGAGCTGCTAATTTTTGCTTTAATTTCGGCTTTGAGATTTTTTCCAGGCGCTCCATGAAGCCATGTCACATTTAGCGTTCCTGCTAATGGTTGGTTGTTGGTTAAAATGTCGTTTTCAAAATCGACTTTAATTTTAAGACGATTCGGTTTAACGGTTTCAATTTTTAGGGTTTTATAAAAAGTAGCACCACCAACCGAAACTTTAGCGTTGTAATTTCCTGTTTTATCTTCGGTATTAGTGGTAACCGTAAATTTGTAAAAATTATTAACATTATAGGTTGCGACATTTTTATAGGTTAGTTTCCCATTAGGATCTGTGATTTCTAGTTTCACAGGATGTGCTTTTGGTAATTTATTTGCTTTATCATTCAACATAAATGTTAAATGAAGCGTGTCTCCTGGACGCCAAACACCACGCTCGCCATACAAATAGCTTTTAAGTCCGCGTTGCATGTTGTTTCCAGAAACATCAAATTTACTCAAGGATAGTGAGTTGCCATCTGCGAGTTTTAAATACGAGGTATTATTGCCTTTTTTTACAATGGCAAAAGCTGCATGCTTGTCCGCATCAATGGTTAATAAACCTTCAGAATTGGTAAATAATGTGACTAATTCCTGCTGCTGGTAATTGTAAAGTGTTACAGATGCGTTGCTTTCTGGATTGGTATTTAGAATATTGGTTACCGCAAAATAATAGGAGTTATTCTCACCACGCTTGGCAATAACACCCAAGTTGGAAGCGAGTAAATTTTGTGATACAATGCGGCTTTCGTTATAGTATGCTACATGACATGGATTTTCGCGCTCGCGCCAGTTATATGGATAGTTTTTGTAGCTATAAATTAAATTATCCCAATAGGCTTCTTCACGTAAATCGTCATCCTCGCTGTAGGCTTCTTCAGCATAATCATTTCCATAATAATCGTCTTCGTAGTAGTAATCGTCGTAGTTGTCATTACTTACATTGGCTGTTTCGTTTGTGCTACAATCGTATAAAGAATAGTCTTTATTGAAGCTCAATTCCACTCTGTAAATAGCACCTGGATCGGCTTCGAAGAATTTGGATAAATCAATACTGTAAGCACGCCATTTTCCGGTATTTTCAGTAGCTGATTCAAGCTCAATGGTTTGTTTAGCAATTCTGCGACCAACTTGTCTGATACTATATTGATTGTTACCATCTAAATTATTATCCTGCAAAAACTGTAATATATTATCTTGATATATTTTAATAATACGTACATCGACCGCTTTCAGGTTTACCGCTTCAAAATTAAATTTAAGCTGCTTGGAATTTGGTAGAATACTTCCGTTGCTAATTAAACGGACTTGTGGTTTTAAGTTTTCGAAAGTGATTTTTTCTGAAAATGGACGCTTCAATTTAAATTCGTCAGTGTTAGAGATGCCCTGAAAAACATCCACTTGAATATCACCTACCAATTTACTTTCAGGATAGACTTTTAATACATTTCCATTTACAATAAATTTTGGGTTTTTGCTTTTTTCAATAGTTACCAAACCGTCAAAATTTTGCCCTTTTTTTAAAGGATACGAGAAATTAATGGAGATATATTGCTCGGGAGACTGTACCACTTCTAAATCCACAATAGTGAAATTGTTAATGCCAGGAATTTTTAACGTGTTTTCACCTGTATTATCTGCATTAATGGCATTACCTTGCCATTCTACCAGAATTTCAGAATCCTCTATTTTTCTATTGATACTATCAATTTTGAATTCGAAAACTTTCGCTTTTTCATTATATTCATTAAAAACAATTTTTAGTTCTTTACCATTCTGGGAGGCTTCCACTAATTGTTTAGCTTGTTGTAATGAAATGACATCTGAAGTACGCAAAACCGCTTCAACATATTGCCAATCTTTGCTGTAAGATTGAAGATTATTGGTATTAATCGTGAAATTAGGCGTAATGGTTTTAAACTGAAAGGTGTAATTACCAAAATCACTCGGTATGTCTTTATAAATCTTTTTCAGTTTTACGGTTACCGTATATTCTGTGGCAGATTCTAACGGTTCATCTGGAGTGAATAGCAGTGATTGCTGATTAACAACAACCAATTTACCTGATACATGTGGTGAAATGGTTACAATGTCATCCATTATTTCCTGACCCATTTCCCATTTTTCGACAGGTTTCGCTAGATTAATTTGAATTGGGTCTGCAATCGAAACTAAACCAGAAGTTGTATAACTTATATATTCTCGGAATTTAAAAAGATTGTCGGTTTCAGTATCTTCCTTTTTACAAGACACCAAAACAGATAAGATGACAACGACCGTTAAGATTTTTTTAAATAACATAG
>DIAL01000018.1:126892-130331 GCA_002414705.1 Flavobacteriaceae bacterium UBA5079 | reverse complement strand
ATGAATAATTATTATTGAATAACATGATAAGAATGTAACTGATGTACTTATCTAACGTTTTTTTGTGTCAGGAAATTTTGACGCTTATGATAAATTGTTAAAACGATTAATTTTCGTTGTCTTTATAAATACCGATAGTTAATTCACCTGTATCATTCATAGACGCACGATACATACCAGCTGTGTTGAATTCCATAACTAGATTCCCATATTTGTCAACCGCAATAATGCCACCATCTCCACCAAGTTCTGGTACTTTTTTCTGAATAACTTCATGTGCAGCTTCTTGAAGTGATAATCCTTTATAATCCATTAAAGCCGAAATATCATGCGCTACCATGGCACGAATAAAAAATTCGCCCCAACCAGTACTTGAAACTGCACAAGTATTATTGTTAGCATACGTTCCTGCGCCAATAATGGGTGCGTCGCCAATGCGTCCCCAACGTTTGTTGGTCATGCCTCCTGTTGAGGTTCCTGCAGCTAAATTCCCGTTTTTATCGAGAGCTACACAACCAACCGTTCCAAATTTTGAATCTTTAATCGTGGCATCATAAAAGGCAGCTTTTTTATCTGCTTTCTTTTTTAACTCATATTCTTTAACGCGTTGTAAACTTTTATATCTATTTTCTGTAAAAAAATAACTAGAATCCACTATTGTTAAACCTTGTTCTTGAGCAAATTGTTCCGCTCCTATACCTGAAAGCATGACATGTGGTGAGTTTTCCATAACGGCTCGCGCTAAATTTATCGGATTTTTTACGGTTCTTGTTCCTGCAGATGCTCCAGCATTTAATGTTTTTCCATCCATAATGGACGCGTCCAATTCATTGGTTTCAGCATTTGTAAAAACGGCACCTTTTCCAGCATTGAATAATGGCGAATCTTCTAAAATATTAATTGTTTTTTCAACGGCATCCAAACTACTACCTCCTTCGTTTAAAATTTTATAACCAACGCGAATAGCCTCTTCTAATTTGGATTTGTAAGCAGCTTCATCTTCTGGAGTCATATTTTCTTTCAAAATGGTTCCAGCACCACCATGAATAACGATAGCAAATTCATTCACTTTCATTTTTGTGCTATCAATAGCTGTCTTGTTTTGATTGTTTGATATGGCTTTTAGTTCTTCTTCGTTTTTACAGGTAGAAAACAAGACTAAAATGACTAATAAAAAGAATGTGTTTTTCATGGTTAAATTCAATTAAATGAGAACTTAAAGTTAACAATTTTTAGGACGTTTCACTTTAGTAAGGTCACATTTATTAGTATATTCGCAAATAGTAAGAATAATAATTAAAAAAAATAGATTTATGCAAGCAGTTGCAACAGATTTCGGAATTGAAAAAGCCCTAAAAGCATTGGGTGTAAAAGATATAAATGAAGGAACTTCAACAGGTTCTAATAATTTTTCAAGTGGTGATGTTATTGAGAGTATTTCGCCTGTAAATGGAAAATTAATTGCTAAAGTTAAGACAACTACTAGAGCGGATTACGAAAAAGTCATGGACGCAGCAACAGCTGCCTTTCCAATTTGGAGAGCTATGCCAGCTCCTCAACGTGGTGAAATAGTGCGTCAATTTGGGAATAAATTACGTGAGTTAAAAGAACCTCTAGGACGATTAGTATCTTTTGAAATGGGTAAATCCCTTCAAGAAGGTTACGGTGAGGTTCAAGAAATGATTGACATCTGTGACTTTGCGGTTGGATTATCTAGACAATTAAACGGACAAACAATTCCATCGGAACGTCCAGGTCACGTTATGCGTGAGCAATGGCATTCGTTAGGCGTGGTTGGTATTATTTCGGCCTTTAACTTTCCAGTAGCTGTTTGGGCTTGGAATACCGCTTTAGCTTGGGTTTGTGGTGATGTTTGTGTTTGGAAAGCTTCAGAAAAAACACCATTATGTTCTATAGCGTGTCAGAATATTATTGCTGAAATTTTAAAAGAAAATAATTTACCAGAAGGTATTTCATGTATTATAAATGGTGATTATACCGTTGGTGAAATGATGACCACTGATACACGTATTCCATTAATTTCTGCTACAGGATCTACACGAATGGGTAGAATTGTTGGTGTAACCGTTGCGGAGCGTTTTGGAAAATCATTACTAGAATTAGGAGGTAATAACGCGATTATTATTACGCCAACTGCCGATTTAAAAGTGGTAGTTCCAGGTGCTGTATTTGGAGCCGTAGGAACGGCTGGACAACGTTGTACATCAACTCGTCGTTTAATTATACATGAATCGGTTTATGATAAGGTAAGAGATGCCATAGTTGGTGCTTACAAACAATTAACCATTGGAAATCCATTGGATCAGAAAAATCATATTGGACCATTAATTGACCAAGATGCTGTAAATGCATATTTATCTGCTATTGAAAGAGCAAAAGCTGAAGGCGGAAACGTGTTAGTTGAAGGTGGTGTTTTAGAAGGTGAAGGTTACGAAAGTGGATGCTACGTAAAACCAGCAATTATTGAAGCTGAAAATCATTTTGACATTGTACAGCATGAAACATTTGCTCCTGTTTTATACTTAATGAAATATTCAGGTGATGTAGAAAATGCCATTGCAAAACAAAACGGCGTAGCTCAAGGATTATCTTCAGCAATTATGACGAACGAAATGAAAGAAGCTGAAAAATTCTTATCATTTGCAGGTTCAGATTGTGGTATTGCCAATGTAAATATTGGAACATCTGGTGCTGAAATTGGTGGTGCTTTTGGAGGCGAAAAAGAAACAGGTGGTGGACGTGAGTCTGGATCTGATGCTTGGAAAGTGTATATGCGTCGCCAAACAAACACAGTAAACTATTCGGATGAATTACCACTAGCCCAAGGTATCAAGTTCGATTTGTAATCGATACAAAACATATAACTTTAAAAAGCCGTTTTTTCCTATTTTGGAAATGAAACGGCTTTTTTTTATCGGATTTATAAAGTCTTTCAGGAAAATGAAAACGCAATTATTTTATCAGTTAAACGGTCTCAAAAAAAGTATAGGGTATTAAAATGAATCCGATAAAGTACTAAAAACAAAAAAGCCCATCAAAAAGTAGTAACTACTTTTATTAGGGCTTGATATGATTTTTTGATTAATAGCAGTGCAAATTTAAAAAATTAAAGATTTGTATTGGTCACAAATGTGTAAAAATATACAACTGGTAATGTTTCTTTTATTCTTGGTGGGTTTTTATGTGTAAACACCTTTTAGTTGTACTGTACTTTCCTTAAAATACGCATAGTTTGTTTATGGAGTTTGTATATTTCTGGATACTTTTTTAACAGTAATTTAGCGCTGGTAAGTTTATTTATAGCGTCTTCAAAATCATTTAAATAACTTATTAAATAAGTAGCTGGTAAATTTTTTAAATCTAGCACCTCATTTTTAGATAAAGACTGCCCCCTTTTTAGTTTTTCTAAAAGGCTATT
>DIAL01000018.1:125588-126829 GCA_002414705.1 Flavobacteriaceae bacterium UBA5079 | reverse complement strand
TTCTAAAAGGCTATTATTGGCATTGTATATATGGTGCAATGCTTTTTTATCAAATTGTGGTGGTTTAAAAATAAGTGCGCTAGTAATACTGTATTTTCCATGTTCAGAAAAATGTATGGTGGTTTCTTCTAACGGATAATATTTAAACGGTTGTTGTAAACCTAAATTAATGTATTCAACAATTTTAAATGAATCATTTGTAAACGAAATAGAAACTTCATCTAAAGCGGAATAAAACAATCTTACTTGTTCGTTAATAAGTTCAATATCCACACGCGAGTAAAAAGTTTCTTGTTTAACTTCTTTTTTCTGTCCAGCCCAACAAACCACAAAATATTCTTTAAACACTTTGTATTGTGGTTCGTAGTCTTTTCGGTTTTTCATAAAGTCGAAAACACCATCCAAAGTGTACGCCATATTGTTTTGAGAATGTGCTTCAATTGCTTGAACAATTTCCGAATTTGTATCTCTAATTTCAATATCAAATACTTTGGGCATACTTATGCTTCCGTCTCTAAAAAACACAGCTCCACCATAATATTTCCAGATGTTTTTTCGGAGGGACGTTATCTTGCCAATTCCTCTAATGGTTACAAGACCCACAACCTTGTCTTCGGATAAATGTGGAAACGAAATGTTTTCATATTGAACAAGTGGTGGATTGGTTAAATAGGCATTTATGAGGTTTTGAATTTTGCTATCATCAAAAAAATCGACACCCATAATTTGGCTATCTTCATCTTCAACACCAATTACTATGTATGCGTTGTTATTAGGATTGCTATTGGAAAGCGCGCAAATATGTTTTAAAAATTTAGCTTTTCCTTCTTTAAGACTAATATCTATCTGCCGCTTTTTATCATAGAAACTGTTCTCATCATTATGAGCTAGTAAGTTTTTTATGAGTAAGCGTTTGTTTAGCATGTGTATGTGTTACGCAAGTGGGATTTTATTAGTTACAAATCTTTTTTAACTATAGTTGAAGACGCTTGAGCAGTTGGAAACACTAATAAATCCGCTATATTTACATGAGCCGGTCTGCTAATAGCGAAATATATAATATCAGCAATATCTTCAGGTTGTAGTGCTTTAAAACCTTTGTAAACATTATCTGCTTGTTTTCCGCCTTTAAAACGAACTTGTGAAAATTCGGTTTCTACTAAACCAGGATTTATGGCACACACTTTAATGCCATACGGATTTAAATCCATGCGCATGCCTTCCGTAATGGCTAAAACAGC
>DIAL01000018.1:114951-125484 GCA_002414705.1 Flavobacteriaceae bacterium UBA5079 | reverse complement strand
AATAAATATTTCCTTTTGGGTACACTTCTTTCCCAGCCGATGATCCAATATTAATAATATGTCCAGATTCTCGCGCAATCATTTGTGGCATAATTAATTTACTTACATATAGCAACCCTTTTACATTAATATCCATCATAGCATCCCAATCGTCCACGTTTCCATCCTGAATGGTGTCCATACCATGCGCATTTCCTGCGTTATTTATTAATATATCTATTTGTTTAAATGCTTCTGGTAAACTTTCAAACGCAGTTTGTGCAGCTTCAAGATCGCGAACATCAAAGTTTAAGGTATGGACTTCGGTTTGTTTTTGAAGCGCACTTTTTATCGTGTCTAAACGTTCTTGACGTCTGCCACATAAAATTAAGTGAATTCCATGTTTTGCAAATTCGTGAGCTGTGGCACGACCTATACCACTGGTTGCTCCTGTTATTAAGGCTATTTTTTTTGTCATTTTTAATAGGTTTTCTCTGTGTTTAATTGCGTTTTAATTTTATCATCATGGCACTTTATGTCCTTGTGAAGCTACTAAAATTAAAAACCAATCTTCTGTTTCTAAATCTATTTTTGTTGCTTGTTGTGCGGCTGTCATGCGTTCCATATTGGTTGTACCAATTACAGGGATTATACCACTTGGATGTTTTAAAATCCATGCTAAAAGTAACTGATCTGCCGTTGCTTGATATTTTTCAGAAAGGATTTCTAGCTGGTTTTTTATACGAAGTGACTGCGCTGTTTCTTCTTTAAAAACACTGCCTAAAGGTGACCATGCCATAGGTTTTATGTTGTTTACCATCATATAATCTAGTGTGCCATCATGTATAGCGTCATGTTTTGTTAAAGAAAATTCAATTTGATTTACATCAATTTGAACGTTTTTTGAAATCAAATCCATCTGACTAGCTGTAAAATTAGATACTCCAAAATGCTTAATTTTACCAGAATTTTTAAGTGTTATAATGGCTTCAGAAATCTCGTCAGGTTGCATTAACGGACTTGGTCTATGCAAAAGTAACGTATCTAAATAATCCGTTTGAAGATTTTTAAGAGACGCTTCTACAGACCAAATTATGTAATCTTTACTGTAGTTATAGTGTTTAACAACATTTTTACGGTTGGCACTCATATACTGAATACCGCATTTGGATATAAATTGAACATCTTCACGATAGATGCCCGAATCTTTAAACGCTTGTCCAAATTCAGTTTCTGTGGTATAGCCTCCATAAATGTCAGCATGATCAAACGTGGTTATGTTTTCAGAAACACCATGTTTCAGTATTGCTATCATGTCATTTTTGAGCAGTGACTTTCCCCAAACACCCCAAGTCATGGTTCCTGCTATCAATTTTGAATAGGTCATTTGTATCTTAAATTGTTAATTTATTAGTAATACTTTGCAATTTATATTTTAGATTCCGTCTTCTTTTTAAGAAACCGTTAAAATTTGAATTTTATTTAGAAAATTAAAGGTAATTTTTAACCAATTATTAACAGGCTAAAAGTAAAAATTTTAACAATTTAGCATTCTAAAATAAACCCACCAATTTAGGGTGTTTTAAATAAAAAAAGGATGGAAGAAACGCGTACAATTGACATTGCGTCTATTAACGAGAAAATTGAAAAAGAAAGTGCTTTTATCGATTTACTCATGTTTGAAATGAACAAAGTTATTGTTGGACAAAAACACATGATGGAACGCTTACTAATTGGTTTATTAGGACAAGGCCATATTTTATTAGAAGGAGTACCTGGTTTAGCAAAAACATTAGCTATTAATACCTTATCTCAAGCCGTTCATGGCTCTTTTAGTCGAATCCAGTTTACACCAGATTTATTGCCTGCCGATGTGGTTGGTACATTAATCTATAACATGAAAGAAAACGATTTCAAGATAAAAAAAGGACCAATCTTTGCAAATTTTGTGCTAGCAGATGAAATTAACCGTGCACCTGCCAAAGTACAGTCGGCTTTATTAGAAGCCATGCAGGAAAAACAAGTAACCATTGGTGATGAAACCTTTATTTTAGACAAACCATTTTTAGTAATGGCAACCATGAATCCTGTAGAGCAAGAAGGAACCTATCCGTTACCAGAAGCGCAAGTAGATAGGTTTATGCTGAAAGCTGTTATTGATTATCCAAAAATTGAAGACGAACAACTTATCATGCGTGCCAATCTAAAAGGTGCTTTTGATAAAGTTAATCCAGTTGTATCTGTAGACCAAATTATCCAAGCTCAAAAAGCTGTCCGTGAGGTTTACATGGATGAAAAAATTGAAAAATATATTCTTGATATTATTTTCGCAACGCGTTATCCTGAAAAATATAAGTTATCAGAATTAAAACCACTAATTTCTTTTGGAGCTTCACCTCGTGGAAGTATTAACTTGGCAACAGCTGCAAAATGTTACGCATTTATTAAGCGTCGTGGTTATGTAATCCCTGAGGATGTTCGCGCTGTAATTTATGATGTATTACGCCATAGAATTGGAATTACTTACGAAGCCGAAGCTGAAAACGTGACATCTGAAGATATTATTAGCAAAATTGTAAACGAGATTGAAGTACCTTAAATAGTTCAAAGTTTCAGGTTCTAAATTCAAAGTTAACAGACTCTGAATTTTAAATATTAAATCTTGAATTCAAGGAATGGATACAAAAGAATTACTAAAAAAAGTACGAAAAATAGAAATCAAGACACGAAAGTTGTCTGATCATATTTTTGGAGGTGAATACCATTCCACCTTCAAAGGTCGTGGTATGACTTTTAGTGAAGTCCGCCAATATCAATATGGAGACGATGTTCGAAATATAGACTGGAATGTAACAGCCAGAACCAACGAGCCACACATTAAAGTTTTTGAAGAAGAACGCGAACTAACCATGATGTTAATGGTGGATGTTTCGGGTTCTGAATTTTTTGGTACCGATTCCCAATTTAAAAATGAAATAGTTACTGAAATTGCTGCAACACTTGCTTTTTCGGCCACACAGAATAACGATAAAATAGGGTTAATTTTATTTTCAGATGCTATTGAGCTTTATATTCCGCCCAAAAAAGGACGCTCGCATGTTTTACGAATAATCCGAGAACTTATTGAGTTTAAACCACAAAGTCAGAAAACAGATATTGCTGAAGCCCTAAAATTTTTATCCAATGTGATGAAACGAAAAGCCATTGTTTTTGTGCTCTCCGATTTTATGACAGATGACTATCGTCACAATTTAAAAATTGCTGCTGGACGTCATGATATTTCAGGTATTCGTGTGTATGACAGACATGAAGAAACAATGCCAAATTTAGGAATGGTACAAATGCAAGACCAAGAAACAGGTAAAAGTATGTTGGTAAATACGGCATCTAAAAGTATCCGATTGGGTTACAGTAAGCATTATAATGACAGAGTCACTTATTTTAAAGAAAGTTTTTCCAAATCTGGTGCAGGTGCTATAGATTGTCGCGTGGATGAAAGCTATGTTAAAAAATTATTAGGCTATTTCAAACAAAGAGGCTAATTGATATTATAATTTATGAATCAACTTTTACACTATAAGAAACATATTATTTCCGTTTTTGGTTTACCATTAACGGTTGTGTTTTCTTGTATGTTATTTCTACATTCATCAGTTTCTCAAGCTCAAGTAAAATGGGCTACAGATGTTTCTGAAATTAAAATAGGCGAGCAAATTACCTTTCAAATAGAAGTAGAAACAGACAGTACCGATTTGGTTGTTTTTCCAGAAGGTGCCACATTTTCACCTTTAGAAGTTATTGAATCCTACACTATAGATACTAGTAAAAATGCAGCAAAATTTAATCTGATAAAAAAATACGGATTAACCCAATTCGATTCTGGAGCCTATACTATTCCTAGGCAAAAAATTATCATTAACGACAAAACACTTTTCACAGATTCGCTTAAAGTGATGGTGAATCCTGTAATTGTGGATACGCTTAAACAAGGTTTATATGCTATAAAGCCTATCATTTCAGTTGAAAAAAGCAGCAGTAATTGGTGGAAAATTTTACTTATTGTTTTGTTGGCAATCGCGATAGTTTCAGCATTATTATATTGGTTTATCTGGCGTAAAAAACCATTAACGGAAGAAGAAAAAATAGCCTTATTACCACCTTATGATCGTGCCAAATTAGCATTAAAACAGTTAGATGAGCATCGCTATTTAGAAACAGATGCTTATAAAGAGTACTATTCAGAATTAACACTTGCTATTCGTCGTTATCTAGATGAAAAGGTTTACGATCACGCTTTAGAAAGCACCACAGACGAGCTTATTTCGCGGTTACGCTTATTGAAAGACGGCAATCAAATTGATTTAAGTCTGGAAACCATTAAAAATCTAGAGAGTATTTTTAAGCGAGCCGATTTAGTGAAATTCGCCAAATCTGCTCCAGATAAAGAATTGGCCAAGTTTGATAGAAAAACAATTGATGAAGAAATAGATCACGTAAAAGAGGTGTTACCAGAACCAACTGAAGAAGAAAAACTACTAAACGAACAATATAAAGAAGCACAAGAACGCAAAAAGAAACGCCGAAAAATAATTATTTCAGCCTTTGTAGTTGTTGCGTTATTGGTGGTTACGTTTATATGTTTTGGCTTTAAATACGGTTTTACTTATGTAAAAGACACCTTACTAGGAAATAACAGTTTGGAATTATTGGAAGGTAATTGGGTGCGAAGTGATTATGGGTTTCCACCTATTAGTATTTCTACACCTGAAGTTTTAAAACGCATGCAAGCGGATTCTACACAAAGTGAAAACGCACAGGTAGATTATACCACATTTAATTACGGTAGTTTAGGTAACAACTTAAATATCACACTGAATACAGCTGTGTTAAAAAATCAGAAACCTGAAGATTCTATCAATTTAGTGGCTGTTTCAGAAAAAGCCATCCAAGATTTGGAAAGTAAAGGCGTGACTAATATTATCGTAAAAAATGAAAAATTTGTAACACCTAATAATGCAGAAGGCTTAAAAACATTTGGTTACGCACAATTCCCAATTGGAAATTCAGATTCTTTTGTGGAAGGCGAATATATCTTGTTACATTTTACAACACAAAACATCATTCAGCAAATTATTATTATTTGGCAAAAAGATGATGAATATGCAGCCGAAATGGTGGAGCGCATTGAAAATTCTATTGAACTAAAACCAACTGCAGAATGATGATGTTTGAAGGCGTAGATTTTTTAGATAAACAGTTTTTCTGGTTATTGTTATTGTTACCAATTGCCATAATCTGGTATGTTTTAAAACATAACAAACAGACAGCCGAACTAAAAATATCCAGTATTAATGGTTTTAAAGTAACACCTTCTGTGTTGCCAAAATTCAGGCATTTGTTATTTGTGCTGCGCTTGTTGGCATTAGCAGCTTTAATTACGGCTTTGGCAAGACCACGCTCTGTAGATGTCAGTACCAAAACGAAAACCACTCGTGGAATTGATATTGTTATGGCTATCGATGTTTCGGCAAGTATGTTGGCAAAGGATTTAAAACCAAATCGATTAGAGGCTTTAAAAGAAGTAGCTTCGGAGTTTATAGAAGGCAGACCAAACGATCGAATTGGTTTAGTAGAATATGCAGGAGAAAGTTACACAAAAACACCTATTACAAGTGATAAAACTATTGTATTACGTTCCTTAAAAAGTATAGAATACAACACTATAATAGAAGGCGGAACAGCTATTGGAATGGGATTGGCAACAGCCGTAAACCGGTTAAAAGATAGTAAAGCAAAAAGCAAAGTTATTATTCTATTAACAGATGGTGTTAATAATTCTGGATTTATAGATCCTAAAATAGCGAGTGAATTAGCCGTAGAATTCGGCATAAAAACCTACACCATTGGTTTAGGTACAAATGGGATGGCATTATCACCAGTTTCTATGTTAAACGGAAATCTTCAATATGGAAATGTGCAAGTTGAAATTGATGAAGAATTGCTTAAAGAAATAGCAGCTGCTACAGGCGGAAAATATTTTCGTGCAACAAACAATGAAAAGTTGAGCGAAATTTATGATGAAATTAATAAGCTTGAAAAAACAGAAGTAGAAGAGTTTAAATTTTATAATTATCAAGAATTGTTTAGACCATTAGTGCTGTTAGCCGGTTTGTTGCTTTTGCTAGAGGTTCTTTTACGTGTCACAATTTTTAGAAGCTTTGTATAATTTATAAAAAGATTCCCATTTTAATGGGAAATAAATATGTATCAATTAGAAGAAAAAATATGGTTTTGGGTATTGGCAGTTATTCCGGTAATTATGCTCCTGTTTGTTGTGCTTCAATTTTGGAAAAAAAGAGCCCAAAAGAAATTTGCAAACAAACGTTTGCTAAAACGTTTAAGTCCTAATCAATCTGGATTTAAAACAGCTTTAAAAGTTCTTGTTTTAAGTTTAGCCTTTGCATGTTTGGCCATAGCATTAGTAAATCCTAAAATAGGAACAAAGCTAGAAACTGTTAAGCGTGAAGGTGTAGATATAGTCTTTGCTGTAGATGTTTCTAAAAGTATGCTAGCCGAAGATATAGCGCCAAATCGTTTAGAAAAGGCAAAACAATTGGTTACGCAAATCATTAATAATTTGGCTGGCGATCGTGTTGGTATTATAGCCTATGCAGGAAAAGCATTTCCGCAGTTGCCAATTACTACAGATTATGCTTCGGCTAAAATGTTTCTGCAAGGCATGAATACAGATATGTTATCATCCCAAGGAACGGCAATTAATGAAGCCATTGAATTATCCAAAACCTATTATGATGATGAGCAGCAAACCAATCGCGTTTTAATAATTATTTCAGATGGGGAAGACCATACGGAAATGGCAGAAAACGTAGCAAGTGAAGCCAATGAAGAAGGCATCAGGATTTTTACAATTGGTGTTGGAGATGTAAAAGGTGGCCCAATTCCAATTAAAAGAAATGGCGTAGTTTTAAATTATAAGAAAGATAACACAGGTGAAACAGTTATAACAAAGCTAGACGAAAGCACCCTAATGCAAATTGCTGAAAAAGCAAATGGAACCTATATAAATGGAAGAAATACCAATGAGGTTGTGGAAACCATTACCGATATTTTAAACGGCATGGATAAAAAAGAATACGAAGCAAAACAGTTTGCAGATTTTAAAGATCAGTTTCAATGGTTTTTAGGATTGGCAATTTTCTTCTTATTTATTGATATTTTCTTGTTAGAACGTAAAACAGCTTGGCTTAAACGTCTAAACTTATTCAACGAAAACCTGTAAAATTTTCAAATTGAATTTTATAAAATATTTAACGGATTAAAATCCAGTAGTTTTATACTTTTAAAGGCACCAATGAAAAACCTATTAATTTACATATTCGCCCTAGTTACGGTATCTGTCTTCTCGCAAGAAGAAGATATGGATGCGTTATTAAAAGCTACAAAAAACGCTAACGATCTTGTTTTTGAAGCAAATACCCTTTTAGAGAAAGACGATTTTATTTCCGCAGAAATGGCATATCGCGAAGCTATATCAGAAGCGCCAACTGAAACGGTTGGAGGTTATAATTTAGGAACCTCACAAATTATAGAAGGTAATTTGGAAGAAGCCTTGTATCAATTGCAAAAATCTGCTAAAGCAGCGAGATCAAAATCCGAAAAACATCAAGCATTTCATAATATTGGAAATATATTGATGCAGAATAAAAAATGCAAAGAAGCGGTTGAAGCCTACAAAAATGCGTTGCGTAATAATCCAACGGACGACGAATCGCGCTATAATTTGGCATTAGCAAAAGACTGTGCCAAACAGCAAGAAGATCAAAATCAAGACGATAATCAGGATCAAGATAATCAGGACGAAAATAAAGATAAAGACCAAGATAAAGATCAGGATAAGGAAGGCGACAAAGACGACCAAAAGGACAAAGGCGATCAAGATAAACAGGAAGGCGACGATAAAAAAGATGAAGACGGCAAGCCTCAAGATGACAAAGAAGATAAAGGCAAAGAAAATCAGGATCCAGGAAAAGATAAGGAGGAAAAACAACAGCCACCACAACCACAGCCTGGACAAATGTCGCCACAGCAAATGAAAAACCTGTTAGAAGCTATGAATAATAATGAAGCTAAAGTTCAGGAAAAAATGAATGCTGAAAAACAAAAAGGTGTTAAAGTCCAAACAGAAAAAGATTGGTAATACCCTTTTAAACAGTAAGAGGTAAAACGAAGAGATATTAGAAGCGGATAGAACGACATCATGAAACTCATAAAACACATTGCGGTTATTTTACTAGTGCTATCAAGTACTATTGCGAGTGCTCAAATAACTTTTGAAGCTAAAGTAAGCAAGAAAAAGTTAGGTATAAATGAGCGTTTACGCGTAGATTTTGAAATGAATAAAGATGGTGATAATTTTAATCCACCAGATTTTAAGAATTTCACAGTGGTTGGTGGTCCAAACCAAGCAGTTAGTAATTCATGGATTAATGGCAAACGTTCTTATGCCAAAACCTACAGCTATTTTTTAGCACCAAAACGCCAAGGTAATTTTACTATTAATCAAGCGGTTATTGAAATTGATGGCGAAATTTATAAAACCACACCCATTTCGATTGTTGTAACAAGTGCAGTTGAAGCACCAAAAGATGGTAATAATGCAGATTATATTGCTTCAGAAAACATCCATCTAGTAGCTGAAGTTTCAAATGATAAACCTTTTTTAAACGAAGCGATTACCGTAGTATATAAATTATTTGTTTCGCCAGATACTGGTGTTAGTAATTGGCGCGAAATTGATAATCCGAAGTATAGTGATTTTTGGAGTCAGAATATAGATATTAAACAACTTAAAGTGCAAAACGGCACATATAAAGGAGAAGATTATCGCTATGTAATTTTGCGAAAAACCGTTCTATATCCACAGAAAACAGGCGAACTTGAAATTGAGCCTTTAAGTTTAGATATTACTGTTGAGGTACCAACAAATCGTCGAGATATTTTTGGTGGTCGTTTAATGGCTCAAGCGCATAAAACCGTTTCTGCAGGTAAACGTACTATTAATGTTAAGCCACTTCCAGAACAAGGAAAACCAGCTGATTTTACAGGTGCTGTAGGCGATTTCAGTTTTAAAGTTACCACCTCTAAGCCGTCATTAAATGCTACCGAGTCTTTACAAGCTAACGTAGAGGTTTCAGGTTCTGGAAATTTAAAGCTATTTCAATTGCCAAAATTAAATTTACCAAGTTCACTGGAAGTTTTTGAGCCAGAACACATAGAAGATGTGCGAACCAATTTAAATGGTATGCAAGGTCGTATTTCCGATAGTTACACCGTTGTACCGCAATTTAAAGGTAAATATCCAATTCCGAATATCTCTTTTTCATATTTCGATTTAAAAACTAAAACCTATAAAACCATCAATTCAAATGAAATTGTGATTGATGTTTTAGAGGGTCCAACGAGTCAAACAGAAAATCAGAATGTTACAGCTCTTGGAGGCAATAAGCAAAGCGTTGTTTTAAATAGTAATCAATTTGTGTTTATAAAAACAGATACCAATTTTACGAGTACCAAGCCAAATCACTTCTTTAAATCTACAGGATTTTGGGCATCACTTTTAATGCCGTTTTTAGCCATTCCATTAGTTATTGTTTTTAAGAAAAATAAAGAAAAACGTGATGCTGATGTCTTTGGAAATAAAATTAGAAAAGCAGATAAACTTGCCAAGAAATATTTAAGCGAAGCCAAAAAAGCGTTAGGTAAAAAAGAAGCCTTTTATGTAGCTTTAGAAAAAGCCTTACACAACTATTTAAAAGCAACACTTCATATTGAAACAAGCGAATTAAGTAAAGAAAAAATACAAGAGCTTTTAAATAAAGGTCATGTAAACCAAGACACTATTACAAGTTTTGTTACTATTTTGAAAAATTGTGAATTGGCACGTTATACGCCAATTACACAAGTAGAAATGGAAAAAGATTATGAGCGTGCAGCAGCCACTATTTCACAAATTGATAAAGAATTAAAATAGATATGTTACAGATAATACACCTTCAAAAAACATATTTTTTAGCGCTTATGGTTGTGCTAATAAGTCTTTGTTCTTTTGGTCAAAATACGCAATTATTTGAGCAAGGTAACGCCTTGTATAATGATGCTAAATATGATGAAGCCATTCGTAAATACGAGCAGATTTTGGATAGTGATATGCATTCTGCAGAGCTGTATTTCAACATAGCTAATGCACATTACAAACTCAACCATATTGCGCCAAGTATATTTTATTATGAAAAAGCACTTCAATTAGCACCAAAAGATGCCGATATTCAGCAAAATATGACTTTTGCCAAAAACATGACCGTAGATGCCATAGATGTGATTCCTGAAGTTGGCATTTCTAAAGTTATAAACCAGGTATCAAATGCAGTTAGTTTTGACGTTTGGTCTATTTTGGCTATCTGTTTTGTTTTGTTTGCAGTATTTTCATTTATAAATTATTATCTAGCTAGAGGTACTAAAACAAAGCGTTTATCA
>DIAL01000018.1:108309-114858 GCA_002414705.1 Flavobacteriaceae bacterium UBA5079 | reverse complement strand
AAAACAAAGCGTTTATCATTTACTTTAGGATTTATAGGTCTGTTTTTAATGCTTGGGTCATTGGTGTCTGCGTTTAATAAATACGCTTTAGATAAAAGTGATAATCCAGCTATTGTTTTTGTTCAAGAAAGCCAAATAAAAAGTGAGCCAAACTTAAGAAGTACGGAGGCCTTTCTTCTTCATGAAGGTACTAAAGTACAGGTGTTGGATACGGTTGATAATTGGAAACGGATTAAATTAACCGATGGTAAAACAGGTTGGGTTCCTGCAAGTGATATTAAATTGTTGAAAGATTTTTAATATTCTTTAAACAAAATTTTGTGTCTTTAGTTTTCAATTAATAAACATGAACAAAACAATCATTGCTTTGGTCTTTTCGGTCATATTTGCATCCTTTCTTGTGGTGCCAAGTATAATGGCTGTTATTGACGATGCTTATGATATTTCTGTTCTAATAACGTCTAGCGAAGAGGAAGAAAATCACGCGAATGATTATGAACTAAAATCCCCTTCAAAAGAAACGGATAATCAGGTAACTTATTTTGCACAAAATAAGCTACCCAGTAGTCTTTCCGATAATTATACATCCTTGTTTCAGGATTTGAAATTATGAAATCTTGTCGTATTTAACACCAACTATTATGTTTGCTGCTCTTATGAAGGTTTTTCTAGCTGAAATAAAACATTCTTTTATATTTTCTATTGATCAGTTATGTCTGCTATGTTACAGCAAACACTAATTTCTTTAACGTATGATTGCAAAAGACAACAAATTATTTAGTTTGTTTTAGAGTTATCTTAACATTCCAACAAATTGAAAAGTGTATATTTACATTTTAAAACAAGTGAATGAATAAAAAAACTATTGCAATTTTGCTCTCTATTTTATTTTTGGCGTTTCTTTCAGCGCCAGCAGTAATTGTTGCATTAGACGATACAGTTGATGTATCCAATTTTTATAGTATTGCCGAAGAAGAAAATGAGAATATTAAGTTTTCATTATCTGAAGATAGTTTTAATGAACTTAATACTTTGTTTTCAACGGATTCAAAAGAATATTTGGGATATACGTTTAAACAATATCCTAAACCACATCTTAATTTAATTTTCCCACCACCAGATTTTATCTAATATTTTATACGTTCGACATTTATTGTCATCAAATAAATATTAAAATACCTGTTGAAATCTTTTCAATAGGATAAAATCATTATATAAAATGTTAAAAACTTTAAAAAGCGACTTGCCTGCAAGTGTCGTTGTATTTTTTGTTGCCTTGCCATTGTGTTTAGGTATTGCTCTTGCAAGTGGAGCACCCTTATTTTCAGGATTAATTGCAGGAATTATTGGGGGAATTGTAGTAGGAAGTTTAAGTGGTTCAAAAATTGGAGTAAGTGGTCCAGCAGCAGGTTTAGCGGCTATTGTATTAACAGCAATTGGTACTTTGGGAGGTTATGAAAACTTCTTGGTTGCGGTTGTCTTAGGTGGAATTATTCAATTACTATTTGGTGTATTAAGAGCCGGAATTATTGGATATTATTTCCCTTCATCAGTTATCAAAGGTATGCTAACTGGTATAGGAATTATCATTATTTTAAAACAAATTCCTCACTTTTTTGGTTACGATG
Source organism: Flavobacteriaceae bacterium UBA5079 (assembly GCA_002414705.1). Taxonomy (GTDB): domain Bacteria; phylum Bacteroidota; class Bacteroidia; order Flavobacteriales; family Flavobacteriaceae; genus Algorimicrobium. Next base: position 113,230 of record DIAL01000018.1, on the reverse strand, counting down.
CAGAGCCTGAAGGAGCAGATAGTTTTTTTGAAACTTCAGGAGAAAACACGTTTTCTGCTATTTGGCATATTTTTGATAACCTCATAATAGGTTCAATGATAATTGGATTTATATCATTAGCAATATTATTGTTGTGGAGCAACGTGTTAGTTAAAAAAGGAAAATTTTTTGAAATCATTCAAGGGCCTTTAGTTGCAGTTGTTGTAGGAATAATATTTTACGTTATAACTCAATCTAACGAAGCACTTGCTATTTCAGATTCGCATTTAGTGAGTGTGCCAGTTCCAGATAGTTTTGATTCTTTTATTGGCCAGTTTAGTTTTCCTAACTTTTCAGCCATAACAAATCCAGAAGTTTGGGTAATTGCTTTCACAATTGCTTTAGTAGCAAGTTTAGAAACTTTATTGTGCGTTGAGGCAACAGATAAACTAGATCCAGAAAAAAATGTAACACCTACAAATAGAGAATTATTAGCTCAAGGTACAGGTAATATATTATCTGGTTTGGTTGGAGGTCTTCCAATAACTCAAGTAATTGTGCGAAGCTCTGCTAACATTCAATCTGGTGGAAAGAGTAAATTATCTGCTATTATTCATGGGTTTTTATTATTAATTTCGGTTATTTTAATTCCAACCTTACTTAATAAGATTCCTCTTTCAGTATTAGCAGCAATTTTATTGATTGTTGGTTATAAACTAGCAAAACCAGCTTTATTCATGAAAATGTATAAACTCGGTTGGAAGCAATCTGTTCCATTTTTTGTAACCGTATTCGGAATTGTTTTTACTGACTTATTAGTTGGAATTGGTTTAGGTTTAGCTGTTGGTATTGTTGTGATATTATTAAAAAGCTATCAAAACTCTCATTTTCTTCATATTGAAGATAATAGTAACGGAAAACATAGAATTAAAATGGAACTTGCAGAGGAAGTAACCTTCTTTAACAAAGGGGCAATTTTGAAAGAATTAGATAGCTTACCAAGAGATACTTATTTAGAATTTGATGTTAGAAAAACAAGATATTTAGATTATGATATAATAGAAATTCTTGAAGATTTTGCGTTTAAAGCAAAGGAAAGAAATATTGACATCAAACTAATTTCAAAACGTGGTGTTGTAGAAAACCCACCAAGTTTTATTGAGTTCTTTCAATTAAGGCCAAAATCTAATATTAGTTTAAGTTAGAACTCCATGGAAAAAAATAAATATAATATTTTGGTGCTTTCTGACTTGAAAGAATCCAATAGCAGATTATTAAAAAGTACCATTAGTCTAACAAAAAAAATTGATAAAAATTTACACTTTTTTCATGTTAAAAAACCAATTGATGTGGTTAAAAGGGATAGTCAATTATCTGCATTTCGGACAATTAGTGAACAGCATACATTAATTAGAAAAAAAATAGGAAAATTAGTCGATTCTGTTGCCAAAACTCATAATATAGAAATTGACCATAGTTATGCATTTGGAAATATTAAGAATGAAATCGGAGATTATATAGCTAAAAATAATCCAGATATTATTGTTTTAGGAAAACGAAAATCTAAACCAATTAATCTTTTAGGAGATAGTATCACCGAGTTCGTTTTAAAAAATCATAAAGGAATCGTCCTGATTGTTAATAACGATCAGGCAGTCGAAACAGACCAAGCATTGATTTTAGGTATTCTTAATAGTGAATTTGGTTTTATGGAAAATGAATTTCCACAAGGTTTTTTTACAGGAGCTAAAGATTCATTAAAGACATTTAGTTTTGCGGAAAAACTGAATAATGTAGATGTTAATATAGAAGCAAATTCCACAGACTTTGTCTTCGAACATAATGATAATACGGTACAAAATCTATCCAACTATTTATCAAAAAGTAGTATTAACTTACTTCTAATAAATAGAAATAATAATAAGGAAATAAAACAAAACAATGTAAAAGAATTGGATATTAAAAGCATGATAGATAAACTTAATGTGTCTCTTTTAATCTCTGGATATAGTAATTAAAAATAAAAATATATGAAAGCACATACAAGAGAAACTCAAGCAACAATGACCCCTAAAAAGTCATTAGATTATTTAAAAGAAGGTAATATTAGATTCCAAAATAACCTAAAAGCTAACAGAAATTTGTTGGAACAAGTAAATGATACCAGTGATGGGCAATTTCCATTTGCTACAATTTTAAGTTGTATCGATTCTAGAGTATCTGCCGAACTAGTTTTCGATCAAGGTTTGGGAGATATATTTAGCGTTCGAATTGCTGGAAATTTTGTGAATGAAGATATTCTAGGTAGTATGGAATTTGGTTGTAAACTAGCTGGAACTAAACTTATTGTAGTTTTAGGTCACACTAGTTGTGGTGCAATAAAAGGTGCTTGCGATGATGCTAAATTAGGAAACTTAACAAAAATGTTAAGTAAAATTAAACCAGCTGTAGGTGCTGTTTCTGAACCTCAAGATGTAAGTTTAAGAAACTCTAAAAACTTAGATTTTGTAGATACCGTTTCTGAAAAAAATGTGGAATTAACAATAGATCGAATTCATGCCGAGAGTTTAGTTTTAAGCGAAATGGAAAAAAATGGCGAAATCATGATAGTGGGAGCTATGTATGATATTAATACAGGAGCGGTAAGTTTTTTCAAGTAAAATTTAAGATATTAATTTTTTAATGTTACCTTATTTTTTACATGTAATGAGGTTTAATTTTGCTCATTGGTTTTCAATATGCCATAAACTTTTTATAGAATTTGGATACACATAATTACTTAAAAAGTAATTGCGCGGTATTTTAAGCTAACTTTAAAGTAATTACCTCAAATGATTTAATTTAGGGTATTTATTCTATAAATTACATGAAAACTATAATTGACAATTATGAAGAGCCTATTTTCAAACTTCAAAGGTGATGCTTTTGGAGGTATTACTGCTGGTATTGTTGCTTTACCATTGGCTTTAGCGTTTGGTGTGTCCTCAGGACTAGGACCAAGTGCAGGCCTTTATGGTGCAATTTTTATTAGTTTTTTTGCTGCACTATTTGGAGGGACAAACACACAAATTTCTGGACCAACAGCACCAATGACAGCCGTAAGCATGGTAGTTATTGCTGGTATAATTGCTACTAATGATGGCGATGTTACAAAAGCGTTGCCAGCTATTTTAACCGTCTTTTTATTAGCAGGTTTAATTCAAATAGGATTAGGTACTTTGGGTTTAGGGAAATACATTCGGTATATACCATATCCAGTTGTATCAGGATTTATGACAGCAATTGGTGTTATTATTTTAGTTACACAAATTCTTCCAGCTGTTGGCTATTATCCAAAAGAAGATACCGAATTTGTAAACACCTTTAAACCCAAAGCAGAAGAGGTTATACTTGAAAATATTTTAATTGAAGAAGCAGGTGAAGGTATTTTAGTTTTAGAAGATTTTAAAGAAACAATTAAACGTGCCGAATTGGTTACTGAAGCCGATATTTTAAAAGAGTCTAAAACTTTGGCAGCTAAAGAAGCATCAGGTGTTTTAGGAACTTTTAAAGTTATAGGTCGTGCACTACAAAATATTAGTTGGCTAGAAGTACTCTTGGCTTTAGGAACTATTATTATTATTTACGGCTTTAAACGGATTACTACGGTTGTGCCAAGTACCTTGGTGGCCTTGGTGGTTATGTCTGGAGTTGCTATGGTATTTGGTCTAAACTACAGACCTATTGAAGAAATTCCTAGCGGTTTGCCAATTCCAAATTTGGAGATTATTACCAACTTTAAATTGAGCACCATAACACCGTATATCTTTACGGCTTTAACATTGGCATTATTAGGGTCTATAGACTCCTTATTAACCAGTGTGGTTGCCGATAATATGACCAAAACAAAACACAAACCCAACAAGGAATTAGTAGGTCAAGGTATTGGTAATAGTATTGCAGCTTTTTTTGGAGGTATTCCAGGTGCAGGTGCAACCATTCGTACTGTTGTAAATATTAATTCTGGAGGTAAAACCAAGCTGTCTGGTATGTTTGCAGGTTTGTTATTATTGTGTATTCTGTTAATTCCTGGATTACCAGGACTAGCATCAGATATTCCTGCTGCTGTTTTAGCTGGTATTTTAATAACGGTTGGTATTGGTGTTATGGATTACAAAGGCTTAAAAGCTATTCCAAGTTTGCCAAAAGACATGAAAATTGGACCATTAAAATTGAGTTCAGAGGTGTTAATTATGCTAATTGTATTATTGCTATCAACATTCTGGAATTTGGTATATGCAGTAGGAATTGGATTGATAATAGCGTCCTTAATGTTTATGAAAACTATTGGCGATTTAACCGCAAAACGGTCAGATGTTAAATCACTTTCAAAAGAAAAAGCTTGGGAGGATGAGGCTGGTTTTCCAGAAAAATTAAAAGAAGAAGTGTTTATTAAGCACTTAAAAGGGCCTTTGTTTTTTGGTTCAACTAGCGATTTTCAGAGTCTAGCAGCACAAATTCCGCTTACGGCTAAAACAGTCGTCATTCGGTTAGGTCGTATGCAGTATATGGATCAATCTGGTTTATATGCAATGGAAGATGTGCTTCATGAATTAAATAAAAATAATGTTACTGTACTTTTTGTGGGATTATTAAAGCAGCCACAATATATGATGGAACGTATAGATATCATACCAGATTTAATACCTCAAGACCATATTTTTGCTACATTTAAAGAATGTATGCTTTGGATAAAAAATAATGTAAAAGATAAATATTAAAAATTATGGATTTAAAAACAGTTTTTGATAATAATAATGAGTGGATTCAGAATAAATTAGAGGTGGACTCTAATTATTTTAAAGAATTAGGTGACGGACAAAATCCGGAACTTTTATATATAGGTTGTTCAGATAGTCGAGTTACTGCCGAAGAACTAATGGGAGCTGCTCCTGGTGAAGTT
>DIAL01000018.1:99778-108153 GCA_002414705.1 Flavobacteriaceae bacterium UBA5079 | reverse complement strand
ATGTACATAGAAATATTGCAAATATGGTTATCAGCATTGATCTGAATGTGATGTCTGTAATAAATTATGCTGTGGATCATTTAAAAGTAAAGCATGTAATTGTTTGCGGTCATTATGCCTGTGGTGGTGTAAAAGCAGCCATGCAGTCAGCAGATTTAGGAATTTTAAACCCTTGGTTGCGTAACATTCGGGATGTATATAGAATTCATAGAAATGAGTTAAATGCCATTGAAAATGAAGACAAACGTTATGACAGACTTGTGGAATTAAATGTCCAAGAGCAGTGTGTTAACTTAATAAAAACGGCAGCGGTACAAAAAGCATATAGAGAACGTGGTTTAAAAGTACACGGTTGGGTTTTTGATGTGCATACAGGGAAACTAATTGATTTAAAAATAGATTTTGAAAACTACCTAAAAGATATTCGCGAAATTTATCATTTAGATTAGAATCTTTCAATAGTTTTTCAATTTCTAATACAATCAAAAAAACCAGAAAGGCTATCTTTTCTGGTTTTTATGCTACTTTAGAAATTCGTTTTAAATCCATCAAGCTTCAGGTATAATTTCGGAGTTGCTTTTTTTGCTTAAATATCTTCAGCAGATTTTATTACAAACGGAAAAATCATTGGCGCTAAAGATTTTACAGGTTTGTAAAGTATGGCATTTTCAGTATGTTCTTCATCCACAAAGGTCATGGTACTATTCATAGCATCAAAAATATTGAGTAAGACACTTAAAATTAAAGCCATTGTCAATACGCCAAATAGGGCACCTAATAATTTATTTAAAATCCCTAAAGCGGCAAAGTCGGCTAGTTTAGTCAAAGCTTTTCCAGCTAAAGCAATCACTAAAATAATCACAATAAACGTGATGGCAAAAGCGACAACATTAATGGTTTTTTCATCCCAATCTACATAACCCATAAGCATTTCAGCAGCATAAAAGCTAAAGTGAATAGCGCCATAAATACCAGCAATTAACGCTACTAACGAGGCAATTTCTACAAAGAAACCTTTCATAAAACCACGCACGAGTCCGAAACCCAAAAATGCCACTAAAATGATATCAATTACGGTCATATTACACTAGAATTTTAACAAATATAAAGTAACTTTGCTTCTTTATAAAAACTTAAAAAGGAGATTCCCATTTTCGGGAAAAATATTATGTCTAGAGACGAACAATTAAAACAACGATGGGAATTGGTAGTGCAAAAATTATCTACGCAATTTGCTGATGGAGACACCCTAGATTTAGATGCTATTATTTATTTAATTGGTGTTCAAGAATTGGGACAATTAGATAAAAAATTTAAAAAAGACCACAAATTAGATTTGATGCACATAGCTATTTGTCGTCTTCTTGAGCCTTATGGTTATTATGAATTTGATTATTTTGATGAAGATAAATGGCCACATTATAAAGTAAAAGAGCAGTTGCCAAATTTAAAAGCAGGTGAGCAAAGTGTGCTGATGAAAGAAGCCATTGTAAACTATTTTATGGAAGCCGAGTATATAAAATAAGAATTAGTAAATTTGCACTCATTTTCAATGATATCATGATAGATAAGATAAAAGAATTAATAGCTGAAGCTGAAGCATTTCAAGCAAAATCTAAAGAGGAAGTTGAAGTATTCCGAATTAAATATTTAGGAAAAAAAGGCTTGCTTAACGATTATTTTAAAGAGTTTAAAAACGTAGCTAACGATCAGAAAAAGGAATTTGGTCAGGTTATAAATGCTCTAAAAAAGACAGCTGAAGATAAAGTTGCCACGTTAAAAGAAGAACTAGAAAGTACTGAAGACGTTTCAGGTGTTTATAATGATTTGTCTCGTCCAGGTGAACCGATTCAAATAGGCGCTAGACACCCAATTTCATTAGTAAAAAACCAGATTATAGATATATTTTCTCGCATAGGATTTAACGTGAGCGAAGGTCCAGAAATTGAAGATGATTGGCATAATTTTACCGCATTAAATTTGCCAGAATATCATCCAGCACGCGATATGCAGGATACGTTTTTTATACAAACCGATCCTGATATTTTGTTGCGTACACACACCAGTTCTGTACAGGTGCGTTATATGGAAAATAACAAACCGCCAATTCGAACAATTTCTCCAGGACGTGTGTATAGAAACGAAGCAATTTCGGCACGATCACACTGTTTTTTCCACCAAGTAGAAGGTTTATATATTGATAAAGACGTGAGTTTTTCCGATTTAAAACAAACCCTTCAATATTTTACAACCGAAATGTTTGGGAAAAGTAAAATACGTTTACGTCCATCATACTTCCCATTTACAGAGCCAAGTGCGGAGGTTGATGTGTATTGGGGACTAGAAACTGAAACAGATTACCGTATTACAAAAGGAACCGGTTGGTTGGAAATTATGGGTTGTGGTATGGTAGATCCAAATGTTTTGGAAAATTGCGGTATTGATTCTAAAGAATATTCTGGTTTTGCATTTGGAATGGGAATAGATCGTATTGCTATGCTTTTACACCAAATTGGTGATATCCGATTATTAAGTGAAAACGATGTGCGCTTTTTAGAGCAGTTTAAGTCTGCATTGTAAGTAAAAAATATAGGAGCTATAGAAAGCCGATGACATATTGACTTTCTTCGTTAACAATTTTTAACTCCGTTTAGTTTGGGACTTCCGAACTAAAGATATTTTTGCTTGACTTACATTATAAAATGACAGGTAATCAGAGAGGTTCAGAAAAAATGCTTCATGAGCTAATTACAGACTATAAGTTAGAATTCAATAATTTAGAAAGCATACCATCCAAACTCAAATTTGATTTAACCTATCACGATAATTATATAAAATTTTTAAATTTGGCTATGACTTCCATGTCAGAGCGAAAATATAAAGTAGTTGAAATGAAAACTTAAACGCCATCTTAACATGATAAAAAACACATTCAATATTGGTATTTCTTGTGCCTTAGTTTTGGTGCTATTTAATTGTGGAAAAAAAGAAGCAGAACCCAAAGCAGCTCCTTTATTACCATATCCAGTTATACAAGTTTCAAAGCAAAATGTAACTACTTACGAAACTTTTCCAACAAGTATTGAAGGTGAGGTAAATAGTGAGGTTAGACCAAAAATATCTGGTTATATCAAAGAGGTTTTAGTTACAGAAGGACAAGCCGTAAAACAAGGTCAATTATTATTCAAACTAGAAACGCAATCGTTGAGCCAAGATGCGCAAGCCGCAAAAGCAAATGTAAATGCAGCGCAAGTTGAAGTTGACAAATTAAAACCTTTAGTCGAAAAAAATATTATTAGTAACGTACAGTTAGAAACTGCCAATGCTAAATTGCTACAAGCTCAAAGTACTTATAATAGTATTGGAGCTAATATTGATTATGCCAATGTAAAAAGTCCGGTAGATGGCTTTGTAGGTTCTATAAATTTTAGAAAAGGGGCTTTGGTAAGTGCTCAAAATACAATGCCATTAACAAATGTGTCATCTATTGATGAGGTTTATGCTTATTTTTCTATGAATGAAAAAGCATTTATTTCGTTTATGGCTGATGCTAAAGGCGAAACAGCAAAAGAAAAATTAGAACAATTTCCAGAAGTAAAATTACAACTAGCAAATGGTGAATTGTACAAGAAATCAGGTAGAATTGAAACCATTACAGGTGATATAAATACCCAAACAGGGACCATAACATTTCGAGCTAAATTTGATAATAAAGCAGGTTTATTAAGAAATGGAAGTAGTGGAACCATTTTAATTCCTAAAACTTATACTGATGTGCTAGTTATTCCTTCGGAATCTACCTACGAAAGACAAGGCAAAAGTTTTGTTTATCAAGTTATACAGGATTCTTTAGTAGATAAACCCATAGCTGTTTTAAAGTCTTCAGGACGCTTGTTTATTATTAAAGATGGGATAGAAGTCGGTGAAACTATTTTAGCAAAAGGACTTAATAAAGTAAGTTCGGGAAGTAAAATAAAACCAATTATGAAGCCGCTAGATAGCATAATTAATTCATTTAACACGGTATTTAAATAGGTCAATTATGTTAAAGAAATTTATTGAAAGACCCGTTTTATCCACGGTTATTTCTATCATCATTGTTATTCTAGGTATATTAGGCTTGCTTCAATTACCAGTAACTCAATATCCAGATATTGCACCTCCAACAGTACAAGTAAATGCGTCTTATCCAGGCGCGAATGCAGAAACCATATTGGAAAGTGTTATTGTTCCTATTGAAGAACAAATTAATGGTGTGGAAGGTATGACCTATATCACATCAACAGCAAGTAACTCTGGAAGTGCCTCTATTCAAGTGTTTTTCGAGCAAGGTTATGATGCAGATATTGCTGCGGTAAATGTTCAGAACCGTGTTGCTCGTGCCAATTCATTATTACCTTCTGAAGTGACACGAGCTGGTGTTATAACACAAAAGCAACAAAATTCAGCTTTATTATATGCAGCCATATATTCTAACAATCCAGAGTATGATGATACCTTTATTCAGAATTATTTAAATATCAATATCAAACCCGAATTACAACGTGTAAATGGTGTTGGTGCGGTCAATGTTTTTGGTGGTAAAGATTATTCCATGCGTATTTGGTTGGATCCCATAAAAATGGCAGCTTATAAATTAGAACCGCGTGACGTTACACAAGCCATTAACGAACAAAGTTTAGAAGCAGCAGCTGGATCTTTTGGGCAAAATACAGGCGAATCTTTTGAGTATGTTATAAAATACAAAGGTCGTTATAAAGAAGCAACAGATTATGAGAACATTGTAATTAAAGCACTAGGTAATGGTGAGTTTTTACGTGTTAAAGACGTTGCTAAAGTGGAGTTAGACGCGTTTTCTTATGCATCTGTATCAAGAACCAAAGGAAAGCCAGCCGTAAATTTTGGGGTTTTCCAAACGCCAGGTTCTAATGCACAGGAAATTATTGAAAACATCTATACTAAAATGGATGAGCTGAAAAAGGATTTTCCTGAAGGGATAGATTATTTAGTAAACTATGATACGAATAAGTTTCTTACCGCATCTATTGAAAAAGTATTACATACTTTATTAGAAGCCTTTTTATTGGTGTTTTTGGTAGTATTTATTTTCTTGCAAGATTTTAAATCCACCTTAATTCCAGCTATTGCTGTTCCAGTTTCTATTATTGGTACATTTTTCTTTTTAAATGTATTAGGTTACTCCATTAACTTGCTAACCTTATTCGCACTTATTTTGGCTATTGGTATTGTGGTGGATGATGCTATTGTTGTTGTAGAAGCCGTTCATGCTAAATTAGAAGAAGGTTTTGACGATGCCAAAAAAGCATCGGTTTCTGCCATGAGTGAAATTAGTGGAGCCATTGTTTCTATTACATTGGTTATGATTGCAGTATTTGTTCCAATTACATTTATTCAAGGACCATCAGGTGTGTTTTATGAGCAGTTTGGTGTTACCTTAATGATTGCCATATTTATTTCCGCTCTAAATGCTTTAACTTTAACACCTGCTTTATGCGCAATGTTTTTAAAACCTCATAAGGAGCATGCGCATAAAAAGAAATCTATTTTACAGCGTTTTTATGATGCATTTAATGCTGGATTTAATGCAACAACTAGAAAATATACCCAATCTTTAGGTTTTTTATTAAGGCATAAATGGATTACATTTTTAATTCTTGGGTTGGGTGTTTTTGCTATTATTTCAGCCAATAAAGTTATTCCTACAGGTTTTGTGCCTGCAGAAGATCGTGGTGTTATTTTTATGAATGCAGTATTACCTCCAGGTTCATCATCAGATCGATCCTATCAGGTAAACGAAAACATGTACAACATTATTAAAGATATTGAAGGGATTCAAGCAGCCTCATTTATTAGTGGTCAAAACTTCTTTTCTGGTGAAGGTAGTTCCAATGCTATGGGCTTTATTATTTTAGAACCTTGGGATGAGCGCGAAACTGAAGCAGAATCTGTAGATGCCATTATTGGTCAATTATTTCAAAAATCCGCTTTAATTCCTGATGCTAATATTCTATTTTTTACACCACCAAGTGTCCCAGGTTTTGGTAGTGCAGATGGTTTTGAAATGCGCTTATTAGACAGAAATGCCAGACCACTTACAGAACTTGATGCAACAGCAACCGATTTTGTTCAATTACTAAATCAACAACCAGATATTGCCTTTGCTTCCAATTCTTTTAGTACCAATTTCCCACAGTTGCAACTGGATATTAATGTGGAACGAGCTAAAGAAGCGGGTGTTTCAATAAGCGCTATTTTATCGGCTTTACAAGGTTATATAGGTGGTAATTACGTAGCAGACTTTAGTCGTTTTGGTAAACAATTTCGTGTATTTGTTCAGGCATTACCAGAAAATCGTACAGATGAGGCTAGTTTAAATAGTATGATGGTTAAAACACCAAGTGGTCAAATGACACCTATTTCACAATACGTGTCTTTTAAACGAGTTTATGGACCACAAACAGTTAATCGTTTTAACTTATTTAATGCGGTTACTGTAAATGGTTCTGCAACACCAGGATTTAGTTCTGGCGATGCTATTAAAACCATAAACGAATTGGCAGAAGCTAATTTACCAGAAGGATATCAAGTTGCCTATTCTGGAATAACACGAGAGGAAATTGCATCTGCTGGACAATCTACAATTATTTTCATGATTAGTATTTTGTTTGTTTACTTTCTATTATCGGCTCAATATGAAAGTTATTTATTGCCATTAGCTATTATTTTATCTTTACCAATTGGTGTTGCTGGTGCGTATTTTACAACGTGGTTTACAGGTTTAGAGAATAATATTTATTTCCAGATTGCGCTTATTATGTTAATCGGATTATTGGCTAAAAATGCCATTTTAATTGTAGAATTTGCTGTTCAGAGACGCCAACATGGTCTTACGCTTGTAGATGCTGCTATTGATGGTGCCAAGGTGCGTTTACGTCCTATTTTAATGACCTCATTTGCTTTTATATTGGGACTTCTACCGCTGGTCTTAGCCACAGGTGTTGGTGCAGCGGGTAATAATTCTATTGGAACAGGAGCTGTTGGAGGCCTATTAATTGGAACGGTAATAGGTGTATTTGTCATACCTGTTTTGTTTGTTGTTTTTCAATGGTTACAAGAAAAAATTACTGGTGTTCCTGAAGCTGTAAATCAACAAAATTAAGCCTAACAGATTATGAAAGTATTTTTAAATAAACAATTGTTTTTAAGAGGAAGTGTTCTGTTTCTTATGTTGATTACCATGCAAAGTTGTTTGGTAACAAAAAACTATGAACGCCCAGATTTAGAAGATGAAACGGAAAACTTATTCCGTACTGATGCATTGCCAACAGATAGTTTATCTATGGCAGATGTGTCTTGGAAGGATGTTTTTACCGATCCGTATTTAACTCAATATATTGAAGAAGGGTTGCAAAATAACATTGATATTCGTGTTGCAATTCAACAAATAATAACAGGCGAAGCCTATCTTAAACAAGGAAAAGCAGGCTATCTTCCAACATTAAGTGCAGGTGCTTCATTAACGCATCAAGAGTTGGCAGCTAATAGTCAATTTGGTTCTTTCTTTGATGGCGCTATAGATCAATACGAAGCGGTAGCAACGTTATCTTGGGAAGCCGATGTTTGGGGAAAAATCCGCAGTAACAAACGGGCTTTTCAAGCAAGTTATTTAAAAAGTATTGCGGCTCACCAAGCGGTAAAAACTAAATTGATTGAAACTATTGCAACTACTTATTACACGTTAGTAGCTTTAGACGCACAATTAGAAATTGCCAAAGAAACAACCGAAACTCGCCGAAAAAGTGTAGAAACTATTGAAGCTTTAAAGGAGGCTGGACAGGTAACACAGGTAGCTGTAGACCAAAATGTGGCGCAGTATAATAATGTGCGCGCACTTCAAATTGATATTCAACGGGAGATTTTTAAAACCGAAAATGCTTTGAGTATTTTATTAGGGAAACAACCTCAAAATTATGAGCGTAACCCATTAGATGCTCAAAATATAACAACCGAAATGAAACTGGGTGTGCCTTACGTTTTATTGCGTAACAGACCAGATGTTATTGCTGCAGAAAATGATTTTATACAGGCTTTTGAAATGACTAATGTTGCTAAAACAAATTTTTATCCTTCGTTAACCTTGAGTGCTTCTGGAGGATTTCAGAGTTTAGAGTTTGATAATTGGTTTAATACCAACTCACTTTTTGCCAATATTGTTGGCGGATTAACTCAACCTATTTTCAATCAGCGAAAAATTAAAACCCAATACGAAGTATCGCAAGCACAACAAGAGCAGGCCTTTTTAAATTTTAAACAAACCTTGTTAGTAGCAGGTCAAGAAGTATCAAACGCTCTGT
>DIAL01000018.1:89187-99719 GCA_002414705.1 Flavobacteriaceae bacterium UBA5079 | reverse complement strand
GTATACATACCAAGCGGAAGTGGATAAATTTGAATTCCGTGAAAACGAAGTAGAAGCCTTACGTCGTGCGGAACATAATTCAGAAATACTACTAGATAACGGGTATGCTAATTATTTAGATTTATTAACCGCCAGACAAAGCGTATTAACTGCTGAATTGAATAGTATTGATAACAAATTAGAGCAATTATTGGCAGTCGTGCGTTTTTACAAAGCTTTAGGTGGTGGCTGGAAATAAGAAAACCTATTTACAATGAAAAAAGATATTGAAATACCCAACGTTCAAGACGTTTATATAGCGGTTGTAAACGAGTATAACGACATTTATAAAACCCAAGACTGGAATGCCTATATAATTAACGATAAGGATGTACAATTGGACATGGTCATAATTGTTACCAGTGGGTATTCTAAAGATAAAATGACTTCTGTTTTCAGAAAAAAGCTGGACACACTTCCAGCCAAAAGCTATGCAAAAATAGAACTCATGCAAGAAGACTTATTTGCTTTAAATAACCAGTTTCAAGTTACGTTTTTTGAAGGTAATACCTTATTTGATAAAACGTTCCTTTTCCGTAAAAACACCATTAATTTAAAGGCATTGCAGACTATTCCGCTTATGGATGTTAAAGGCGTTTTGGTGAAGTAATTAATTCTTTTAATTCATTTTCTCCTTAAATATTTAGTTTTATTACGTAATATCTGTAACGATGCCTGAAAAACAACTTGAATTTAAAGCGACTCTAGAATAAAAAAAAATATACGGAATAACCCATTAAGTGAAACACACCAAATCCATACTCCCTGTTATTATCTTGTCCCAGTTTTGTTGTACGGCACTTTGGTTTGCTGGTAATGGCGTAATTAATGATTTGGTTGTAAATTTCGGACTTCAAGAAAGTGTTTTAGGTCACTTAACATCTGCTGTGCAATTTGGGTTTATTATTGGCACACTTATTTTTGCTGTGTTAGCCATTGCAGACCGTTTTTCGCCTTCAAAAGTATTTTTATTTAGTGCAGTATTTGCATCACTTTTTAATTTAGGCATTATTTGGCAAGGGAATGGTTTAGTAAGTTTACTAACACTTCGGTTTTTTACAGGATTTTTTCTTGCAGGTATTTATCCGGTTGGGATGAAAATAGCATCCGATTATTATAAAGTAGGACTCGGTAAATCTCTCGGTTTTTTAGTTGGTGCGCTTGTTTTGGGAACTGCATTTCCACATTTACTTAAAGATATGTTTGGTGCATTGCCTTGGAAAACTGTTTTGATAACAACATCTATTTTGTCTGTTTTTGGAGGTTTCCTTTTGGTTGTTTTGGTTCCTGATGGTCCGTATAGAAAATCCAGCAAACAAAACCATTTGTCGGCTTGTTTTAGTGTATTTAAGATTGGCGAATTTAGGTCTGTAGCCTTTGGTTATTTTGGACATATGTGGGAATTGTACGCGTTTTGGGTATTTGTACCTGTAATGCTAAAAACCTATAGTTTAGCGCGTCCAGAAACGGTATTCAATATTCCGTTATTATCATTTATTATTATTGGAGTAGGGAGTTTGGCTTGCGTGATTAGTGGTTATTTAACTCAAATTGTTGGAGAAAAAAAAATAGCTTTTATAGCCTTATTGTTATCAGGTGTTTGTTGTTTGCTGTTGCCTTTTATGTTTGCTGTTGAACATGAAAGCTTCTTTATAGGATTCCTTATTTTTTGGGGAATGGTAGTTATTGCAGATTCACCTTTGTTCTCAACATTAGTGGCTCAAAATGCTCCAGATAATATAAAGGGTTCAGCTCTTACTATTGTTAATTGTATTGGGTTTTCAATAACCATTATTAGTATCCAATGTATGACTTGGTTGATAGAATTAACAAATTCTAATAACATTTATAGTATTTTAGCCATTGGTCCTTTATTGGGTTTAATGGCTTTGGGAAAGAAACTTCCTATTTTTAAAAAAGCTAGTGTTTAAAACCAATTCATTATATAGGTTTTAATGGTATATTTGCACTTTCATTGGTATATTCCACATTAAAGTTTTTTCTATGTTAATACATGTCCAAATTACCAAAAGCGCATAAATTTGTAGATCTTTCAGATTATGGAAGACCTATAGCCCGAGTTATTGCAAACGCACTACAACACACCACATTTACACCTATTCACGTAACCATTGGTTTTATAATATCTGGCCTTATCGGCATTTATTGTATTACACAAGGGTATTATTGGCTAGCTGCATTTTTCTTAATTTTTAAGTCTATTTTGGATGCTGCTGATGGCGAATTAGCTCGCGTAAAAGAAACACCATCTTATACAGGTCGTTATTTAGATTCTGTAGCAGATATTATATTAAATGCGCTTATTTTTATTGCTATTTGGTCTGTTAGTACCACTAACATCTGGATTTGTCTGTTAGCTTTTTTAGGACTGCAATTGCAAGGCACGCTTTACAATTATTACTATGTTATTTTAAGAAATAAATTTGATGGAGATACTACAAGTCGCGTTTTTGAAAACAAAACACCAGTTGCATTACAAGGCGAAAAACAAAAGCATGTAAATATTCTATTTGGCTTGTATAAATTGTTTTATGGCGCATTTGACAAAACTATCTATGCTTTAGACCGTCAAGCACAATCTTCAAGTAAAGCCATGCCTAAATTTTTAATGACTAGTATTTCTACTTTTGGGTTAGGCTTTCAATTACTTATAATTTCTATCATGTTAGTATTAGGACTTAAAGCTTTTATTCTGCCGTTCTTTTTAGTTTATACTGTTATGATTTTTGTTTTTATAGGTATTCGGAAGTTTTTCTATTAATTGTCTAAATAAAATTTAAAGCATATTTTATCGAGATTCCTGCGACAGCAGGAATCTGATTAATCCAACTTATCCGTCAATTTTTTAAACACGGCTTTAGGTTCTTTACCTTCATATAAAACGGCATAAACTGCATCTATAATAGGTGTTTTAGTTTTGCTTTTGTTTTTCTCGTTGAGTACGTGTGCACTTTTTGTAGCGTAATAACCTTCGGCAACCATATTCATTTCCATTTGGGCCGATTTTACCGTATAACCCTTACCAATCATATTTCCAAACATGCGGTTTCTAGAAAATACGGAATAACCCGTTACTAATAAATCGCCTAGGTAAGCCGAGTTATTAATGTTACGTTTCATCTTATGCATTTTCTTAATAAAACGCTTCATTTCCCGTATCGCATTACTCATAAGTACACTCTGAAAATTATCGCCATAGCCTAAACCATGTGCAATTCCGGCTGCAATGGCATAAATATTTTTTAGCATAACGGCATATTCAGTTCCAATAATATCGTCACTAATTTTGGTTTTTATGTAATCGCTTGATAAATCTTTGGCAATTTGTTTTGCTTTACTCGCATCTGCACACGAAATAGTTAGGTATGATAATCGCTCTAAAGCCACCTCTTCCGCGTGACAAGGACCTGCAATAACCGCTATGTTTTCAAACGGAATTTTATAAACATCATGAAAATGTTCGCCAACCAATAAGCCAGATTCTGGAATGATACCTTTTACAGCAGAAACAATTGTTTTTTGGGACACGTTTGTTGTCAGTTTTTCCAGTTCGCCAAACATAAAAGCAGATGGAATAGCAAAGATTAATATATCGGCATAATCTGCCATTTCGTTAATATCATTGCTTAATTTTAAACGATCTACTTTAAACTCAACCGAACTTAAATAACTTGGGTTATGGTATTCTTTAAGCAAATGTTCCTTGGTGTAAACGCTTCGCATGTACCAACCCACTTCTTCTAAATTTTCAGAAAGCATTTTTACAATAGCTGTTGCCCAACTTCCAGATCCAAAAACAGCGTATTTTAAAGGTTTACTCATAATTTAAATGGTCTTTATTAATTCAAAAATACATAAAATATTACGCTTTATCTATATGTAAAGTCCATGCTTTTTTCATTTTGGCACGTATTTTGAAATCCTAGTAATAATAACTTTAAAATGATGGCCTTATGAACTCTATAAAACTACTCTTCGCATTTGCAATTTCTGCAACGCTTTTTACATCTTGTCATCCTGATGAAATTATTGTTAATAGCTATAATCCAGACCCACAGCCTTCCATTTCGTTAAATCAATTATTAAATCGTTACGAACTTTGGTATGTAGATATAAACGAAACAATTGGTTATAACGAAACCCCTTTTTTACAAATAGCGTTTACTATATCATTTAGAAATGGTAATTTATTTGCTAATAATAATTTGGTAGGTTTTGGCAATCAAGGCAACGGTTTTGGTATACAAACAGGAACTTATGACGCGTATAATAATATTTTAGATGTCTATCATATTATTGATGGTTACCAAACGTTTGATGTGTACCAAATTGATAGTAATACCATAGAATTGTATAACCCTAACAACGACACATCCTACTTTTTAGATGGTTACCAACGCAGTAATTTTGACTATGACTATGTTTTTTATGATAATATTCATTACTTCTTACAGGAATATGAAGCTTGGGAAAAAACGTATACGAGTCCAACAGGTATACCAAACGAATTTGATTATGAAAACTATTTACAGTTTTCAGCTGGTGGCAACGATTCAGAGTTTAGAAGCTCACAGGATGTACAAATGAATAATCCGAATACTATTTTTTGGGATTACACCGGACTTTATACTGTTAGAAATATTCCTGGAGAGCCATATTTAAAAACCTTGACACTAGATTATGATTATTTTGCTGATGAATTTTTTGAACTCCGTGTTTTAAATGATGCAAAAATAGAATTGTATCAACCAACGTCTGGAACGACTTATGAATTTACTGGTCGTGGTTACATTCAGTTTTTGAGAAATGCTGAAGGCAAACAATCCAATCAACTTAAAAAACGAAAGTTTAAAGCTGAAAAACAGGACAATCCACGTGAACCAATCCGTGAAACAACAAAAGAAATGTAATTGGTCTATAAATTTTGAGTAAACCGCTAAATAAGAAATTATTAGGCGGTTTTTTATGCTAAAAAACTCAAAGCAAGAAGCTTATAGGTGTATTATTTTTTGTAATTTGAGACTTTAAGAAATCGACTATTAACATTAAAACCAAGTAAAAAATTATGGGATTATTTTCATTTATTAAAAATGCAGGCGCTAAAGTATTTGGTATTGGAAAAACAGATGCAGAAGAAGCAGCCGAAGCAAAAGCAGATGCAGCAGCTGCTAAATTAAAACGTGAATCGGCAGCAGCAAGCCGCATGGAAGAAACAGTTTCCGATTTAAAACTAGAAGCTCAAAACTTACAAATTAAAATTGATGGTGATACAGCAACCATAAGCGGTATGGCTTATGATCAAGCCACACGTGAAAAAATTATATTAGTAGTAGGAAACTCCAATGGTATTGCTGTGGTTGACGACCAAATGACGGTGGAACACACAGAACCAGAAGCACAATTTCATACGGTTGTAAGTGGAGATACATTGGGGAAAATAGCTAAAAATTTCTACGGAAATGCTATGAAATACCCAGTTATTTTTGAGGCTAATAAGCCCATGCTAACCGATCCTGACAAAATTTATCCAGGACAAGTATTGCGTATTCCAGCTTTAGATTAAGTTAGAAAAATATATTTTGAATTAAAAAGCCAGCTCTTAAGTTGGCTTTTTTATGCCTTAAAATAAACTAAAATTTCTTGTAATTCAGAGCGAATAAGGTGAAACGAGAAATCTTTGTAAATGGTAACGTTAATTTATTGGTTACCCTTTTTGTCTTCAGGTAATGCTATGCTGTCTATAAAAGAATCTAATTTGGCTATAGAGTCTGGATGAACAAAATTCGTATTTATACTAAAGCTTTTATTTGCGGTTTTTAGTTTATAATCGCCAGCAAATTTTCGCTTGTAAATAATGTCATTTATCAGAATTTTTTTTCCGAAAAGTGCATTCTCTTTAATTAATTTATCAGTTATGGTGAGATACTGATATTTAAACTCCCAAATGGACATACCCAAATACAGAAATCCAATAATAATTGTCAGAAATTTTGACCATTTGATGTTGTCAGATTCCCATAAACCTATAACACCAAGTAGTATCCAAACCAACCCGAGAATCAAGTTGGTATAAAGTCTCTTATTCTTGTATTTTATAATTAGGTTATTCATTTCAAAAAAATAGCGTGTTATAATTTCAATTCGTAGTATTCTTTTTCAGAAATTTCAATGGTGCTTAAAAATGTGTTTAATTCAATCAAGGAAATTTTATCAATCAAATTCGTGTGAATATTAAGTTTTTCAGTTTCAGTTTTTAAGGTATAACCATCAGCATTTTTCTTAATTACTTTAATATCTTTCAAGGGAATCTTTTTTCTGAAAAATCCATTCTTTTGAATATATCCATTTGATATAATAAGGTATTGCCAAAAAATATCATATAAAAATTGGGCAAAATATAAAGCACCTGCTAATATGTAACCGAAATTATGCCAACGGATAGTGTTACTTTCCCATAAAACAAAAGCGCCCAATGTTGTCCAAAAAAGCCCCAAAATCAAGTTGATATACAGTCTTTTTTTAGTGTATTTAATAATTATATCTGTCATTTTGGGACTATAAAATTAGTCTTTCTTACGGTTGTCAATTACCATAATCGGTTTTCTGCTCATAGCTGGAAATTGTAATTTTTGAATCGTTTTTTTATCGTGAAATTCAATTTTTGGAGCCACACGTAATTTGGCTCTAAAATGATCTTTAATATTCAACAGAAGTTTTTCTGTAGGTGTGTCACTGGCTATTTTTATACAAATTTCATCGGTTCCAATACTGTTGTGCGAAATTTCAATAACATAGCTCTGAACGGCATTAAAATCATTCAAAATATTATCCATAGCTGGAGGATATAAAGTTGTGCCTTTATACTTAATCATTTGCTTTTTGCGTCCAACAACAGGACCTAATCGCATGGTTGTTCTGCCACACGTACAGGTTTCGTGATGTGCTTGAACCATGTCGCCAGTTTTAAAACGTAGCAATGGCATACCTTCAATTCCTAATGTGGTAATGGTTAACTCGCCCACTTGTCCAGAAGAAACTGAATTTTCAGCATCATCTAATATTTCAGCAATAATTAATTCCGGATGGTGATGACCTCCTTTTTGGGCTTTGCATTCATTAAAAGCCGTATTCATTTCAGTAGATGCGTACGTTGAATAGAGCTGAATATCCCATTCATCCGTTATTTTTTTAGACAATGCATTAGGTGTAAAATCCTGATTCCGCAAAGGTTCACCAATACAAATGGCACCTTTTACACCCGATTTATTAATGTCAATATCACGTTGTTTGGCATATTCTATCAACTTTAATAAAAATGAAGGGACTGCAATTAAATACGTTGGTTTAAATTTGATAATAGAGTCCCATTGCAATTCTGGGATTCCTGCACCAACGCGAATCATCCCTGCGCCTAATTTTCTGGATCCTAAAAAGTATGCCAATCCTGCCATAAAGCGTCTGTCCATGGTGGTCATGAGTTGCATAATATCATCTTCTGTCACACCAGAACAGGCAAAAGATAAGGCTTCATTATAGGCTAAACGCTCTAAATCTTTTTCGGTTAAAGCAAAGGTAACTGGATCGCCCAACGTTCCGGATGTGGTAACATAATCAATAATTTGATTTTTAGGAACACACAAAAACTCATCATTATACGCTTGCAACTGGTCTTTGGAAGTGGTTGGTATTTGTGTTAAATCTTCCAAGGTTTTTATTGAAGAAATGTCAATATTTCGTTTTTTAAAAACCTGCTGATAGTAGCTGGAATTATCTTGCAAATAGCTTAAAAGCGTTTGAAGTTTTTCTTCTTGAAAAGTTTTTATGGCTTCAGCTGATGCTTTTTCAATGTCTGGAATCATAGGTTTATTTGCCTTTGTAGTTCTCAAATGTAATTAAAACAGGATGTTTAAACTGTGTTTGATTCAAAAATTTAATTAGTAATTATGAGTATATTTCTGAAAAACTACTTCAATTTTCGTTGTATTTTCTTAATGTAATCTGAAATAGCTTCTTGATCAGGAACCGTTGTAATTTCTTTGGTTTGTGCTTCTTCAAAAGCCTGTAAAGCTGCCGTGTAATACTGCTTTTTATAGTAATAGGTTCCAACTAAATAATAGGCTTCCCAAAAGTTTGGATTACTAGTAACTAGTTCATCCAAAACGTTTTGCTTTACATGATTTTCTGTTGAAATGGCTTCGGAAATATTCCGACTCAAAACCCGATACTGTTCATAATTTACATACGCTTTTGTGAATTGAAACGGATCCGCTTCAATAGTCAGGTTTTCTTTATGAACTGATTTTGCTGTAGTTTCATGAGGCTCTTTTTTGAAAATATCATTCAAATTATAAGCCACAAATTCGCCTAATTGATACGGATTTGCTGACACCCAAACCAAGCCTTGTTCGGGTTTAAAAACCACACCATGATGGGCTAATAATTGGTTTAAGGCTTTTTCGTTTCCATAACCAATGGCTTTATTATCTAAACCATCTGTATTTCTTAATATAGAAACGGCTTTTTCAACCGTTAGTTTTGGTGTTTCTTGTAGTAATTCTTCCATACGTTCAAAACGATATTGCGAATGACTTTCAGCTATCTGTTTCAGGTTGTTTTCATCGGTTTTATAGGCTTCACTTTGGAAATGATTGGAACAAATTAATTGATTGGAATTTTCCACCTCGTAAACCTCAAAATTATTTGGTGATACTTCAATAGTAATGGCGCGTTTATCTTTCGCGCTTCCAATAAAAATAGATTCAGACACGAATACTTGGCGCTTTTTGGCAATGGCAATGGCTTCATCAATATTAGACGCATATTGTAATATTTCACGCGTTAAAATGGAGATTGGAGTTTTGGCAACTAATGGCATATCAGATTTTCCAGCGTTGATGGTAACCGTTAATCCTTGATCATTCATACCAGAAACGACACCCATCATGCCAGCCCAAGTAACAGACATAAAATTATAACCGTTTGTTGGTTTTATAAAGGCAATAATTTTATTTTTCGCAAAATCATCGCCAGCATAAAAGTCGAAATTTCGCCCTATAATTAAACTTCCGTCTTCTGTTTTATTTCCCCAAGCCGCAAAGGATGAGCAGCCAACTAGTGCTAAATCTTGTAAAGCGTGACCAATATCGTGCGCGCTATGAAAATAGAGTAATCGCAAATAATCATCGGCAACATAATCATACGTGTCGCCTGCATATTTTGAGACGCCTAAAATTTCGGCTTTGTATTCTTCAGGTATGTGCAAATACATTTTTCGGTTGTACCAAGCTAAAACTTTTCGTAACAGATATTGTTTGGTTTTGGATGGAACGAGTTCTTCTACTTTACCTAAAAACGCCGTTTCTTGAATAGCCATTAATTCTTGACTTAAACTGCCTGTTTGTAATCCAATTTGATATGGATCACCAGAAACATATAATTCCCATTGGCCATATTTATTTTTTGTCAAAAGGCCATTTTCTGTGGTAAATGTAGAATCGGAAATTTGGGTACGTTTTGGAATTGTTTGCTTATAATTGGAAACATCGGGAATATCATGTAACGAATTCTGAACTCCACAAGATGAGATAAGTAAAGTAAATGCGAGTATGTTCCATACAGATTTCAGCATTAATTTTCTAATTTTTCGGGTTGATTTGCAGCAATAATTTTTTCTAATAAATAGTCCTGACCTAATAATTCAGAACAGGTAATAACACCACTTATAGTAACGCCTAAAATGCCGTGCATATTTAAACTTTGGCCTGTAAATAGCAGATTGTCTATTTTGGTTTTAGGCGAAATAAAGGACTGCATGGATTTGTTAACATCTTTGGCATAACCATACATAGAACCACGATTTGTACCAATATAATCACGATAAGATAGTGGTGATGAGGTATAATAGTCTTGAATGCAGTCCCGAATATTTGGAAATTTTTTTTCCAATTCGTCAATTATGATTTCCGCTTTTTCTTTTTTAAATGCTGCATACGTTTGACCACGTTCGTTTTTATGAGCAACCGTATTAAACGTATCAGCCCAAGGTTCTACTTCTTCAAAACGCATATAGGTCATGATGGTTATATTATCACCATAAATGGCATTTTCTTTTTTAATTCCCATAGACATCATATAGCTTTCTGGCCAACTGTCTTGGGTGTAATTTTGTGCATCCCAAACAGCATCTTGTGTTTTAAAATGATAGTAATTCTTGTTGATATATTTAAAACTATCCGGTTTTAAAACGATATATAAGCTGAAGGCTGCAATGGTACTTTCAATGTTTTCAATCCGCTTTGTGTACGATTTTCTAAAGTGATCTTTGCCTACTAAATTTAAAGTGATTTTAGGCTCAATATTAGAAATAAAGGTAGTGCCTTCAATCTGGTTTCCATTAGTACAAATAGCTGCTTTAATGAGTCCGTTTTCGCAAACTAGATTTTCAACATCGTGATGTTTAAAAATGTCTCCAC
>DIAL01000018.1:83254-89083 GCA_002414705.1 Flavobacteriaceae bacterium UBA5079 | reverse complement strand
TTGTTTTACAAGCAATTTTGTTATTTGGCTACCACCATTTATACAACGATATGCACTTTCTATATAGGAATTAACGGAAAGAGAATGTACATAAAAAGGTGTTTTATAACCATCTCCAGCATATAAAAAATTGGAGCCAGCTAAAACAGCTTGTAAGCGTTTATTTTTGGTAATAGATTCTAAATAAGATTTAACTTGAAGCTGAAAAACATCATCAGCATAAGGACTTCCAGATTTTAATCTGTAAAGGGGAAACGTATCACAGGTTGCTTTAATTTGTTGGCAATAGGTATTTATTGCTTTTTCTTCTTCAGGAAAATAGGTTGTTAATTGAGCGATAAATTTATCAAAACCTTGTGCATATTTATAATCGTTTTCATCATCATCAAAACTAATAACATCAAACCCATCTTCATCCATTTTTTTGAGTGATAAGCCATCCATAATACCCAAATAATTGAAATATTGGTATAAGTTTTCGCCTTTGCTTAAACTCCCAATATAATGGACACCTGTATCAAAAATGGATTTGTTTCTGGAGAAAGTTTGCAAATTGCCACCAAACTGTTGATTTTTTTCCAAAACACAAACGCTGTAACCTTCCTTTGCCATAATGATAGCTGAAACTAGTCCGCCTAATCCGCTGCCAACAATAACAATATCATAATGTGATTTTGGTTTCAAATTAGTGCTTGGTTAAAAGGATTAAATCTGGTGTTTGATGATTAATCTGGTACTTGTGTTTTTCAAATATAGCTAAATAGCGTTTTGTGCTTTTAAAAAGAAGTATAATGCGTGCTACTTTTTGTGTATTTAATGCTTCTAAATCCGTTTGTGTTAACACATCAGAATTAATAATAATGGTATTTGCTAAATTTTTAATGGCGTCCTGTTTTGTATCAATTACATGAATTTTATAATGATTGTTGGTAATAAAGCTATGTTGCACCAATTTTCGCGAGACCGAATTTTCTAAAAAATTAGTAATATTTCTGCTTGGACCATCCAAAGCAATTAGAAAATCTAATTGACCATCCGCATTTGAAATATGCGTAATACGCTCACTTTCGTCCAACGTGTTCAATATAAATTTGTAGGTGTTTTGATGTGTTTTTAAATCGGTTTTTACGGATTGATACAGATCGTAATCTTTGTAGCGAAATTCCTCCAAAACCATATTATGAAAATAGGTTGCGTTTTCAGCATGATTTCTGAAGTCTTTAAATTTCGATTTAAAATGAGCACTAATATTTTTAGTGCGTTCCCGATCCGTATTCCCATAGCTTTTGTCTTCAAAAGGAATTCGCTCTAGTATTTTTACTGATAAATGGCCGCTTTTAATAACAAAATTGCCTTTCGGTAATATTTCAGAATTCCCGTGAATAATAACTGGAACAACATCTAATTTAAATTGATCTGCCAAATAAAAAGCACCTTTATGAAACCGTTTCATTTTGTGTGTATAAGAACGTGTGCCTTCCGGAAAAGCCATAAGTGAATAGCCTTGGTCTACCTTTTTCTGTAAGTGCGTTACACCATTTTCAATGCCGCTAGAAACAGGATAGAAGCCAGCCAACTTTACCGCTTTGCCAAAGAATGGCGAGTTGTAAACCCAATCATTTACAAGAAAAATGATCTTTGGATGTAACATTCCAATTGCCAAAATATCCAGGAAAGACGTGTGGTTTGCAATAATAACTGCTTGTTTTTTAAAGGTTTCGTTATGTGGATTTAATATAGTGGTTTTTGTGAATGGATAGGAATCTAAAACCGATTTCATAAACTTGGACATGAGTCGGTGAAACCATCCCATTTTTTTCTTCATGCTTATTGGAATTACTTTTGAAACAATTAATCCAAAAATGGATAAAACCAAACCGCCAAGTCCATAATATGTAAATGAAATAGAAGAAAAAATGAACAACAAAACTGGTGCTGGTCTATTGGTTTTGCTACCTATAAAGAATTTAAAAAATAACGGTTGCAGCACAAATGAAATGCATAATGCAGAAAAAATACCAATAATAGAAACCAAAGAAATACTAAAAAGTGCAGGATGTTTCGCAAAAACTAGGACACCAACACCTAAAATAGTGGTGATTACAGACAGAATAATAGACGTTTTATGAGTTGGTAAAACACGTTCGCCTGTTTTTAATTCATGTAATAATCCGTTGGTAATAAAAATGCTATAATCAATACCCAAACCGAAAATAAACGTGGATATAATGATGTTGAAAATATTAAACTCTATACCTGTTAAACCCATAATACCAATGGTTAACAACCAAGTTAATGCAATTGGTAAAGCGGTTACTAATGTTAGAGACACACTTCTATAAAAAAGTAATAGCAATATTAAAACGACTAATAATGAATAACCAACTAACCTATTAAAATCGTTTTTTAGTCCGCCTAAAAAGGTTTCATTCATTTGTTTGCGGTCAATTACCAAGGTTTGTGGTTGGTTTTCAAAAGTTTTTATGAATGCTTCTGTTTGATTGTCTTCTAATTTGACTAATGAAGTAACGGTAGAAAAATCATCGGTTTCACTAATGTAATCTTCAATAGAAACGGTGTTTAAGGCTTTAAAATCCTGAAGGCTTAACGTTTTGAAATCGGCTTCTATCGCGTTGTAAAACTGGTTGAAGGTAGTAGGTTTAAATCCGAGTATTTTACCACTTGAAATTAGTTCTTGTTTCGTAAAAGATATTGTTTCTGGTTGCCAGAAATTCTGCCAAGCTTGGATGTGTTTTTGTTGCTGTTCTGGACTTTGTACCAAAGCACCAATAGAACTAAAATTGATAATTTGATTCTCTTTTTTAAGCTTTTGAAGTTTTGAAAACACCAAATCGTTAGATGAAATAGCTTCTTCTGAATTAGAACCATAAGCGGCTAAATAAACTGATTTGGATTGAATATTGGTTAAGGCATCTAAACGTTGTTGCGCTTGCATTAATTCGTCAGGCTCATAGTTTAGTTGGGAAATGTCATTATTAAAACCTGCTTTACTATAGGTAAAAATGCTCAACACGAATAAAGCGACTAATCCACCAATGAGCCATTTGTTTTTATGAAATGGGTATTTGGCTGCTGTATCTAAAATGGTTTTCTTTTGAAGTGATTTTTGATTAATTCGGTACGCTTGAGGAATAAAAATTAAAGAGAATATAGAAGCTCCCAAAACACTAATAGCTGCAAAAATTCCTAGATCTTGAAGGGCTTGCGATTTTAAAAACAGTAAACATAAAAAAGCCAAAGCCGTTGTTAAACTACTCATTAAAATAGGTTTTGTAATGTCTTGGTACAGTTCTTTTACGTTGTTATTACTCCTTATGTGTGTTAAAATATGTAAGGCATAATCCAAGGTAATTCCTAATAAAACAGAACCAATACCTAAAGAAATAGCAGAAATATTGGTGCGTATTACAAATAACATGGCAACGGCAAGTAAGGCACCAAAAGCGGTTGGCGTAAATAATATAAGTGGAATCGATATTTTTTTGTAGAACACAATTAATATCAAAAGAAGGATACTCATGGCAATGGATACCGTTAATTGAATATCAAGTTTTATTTGTTTAGCGTTTGCAACAGCAATTAAAGCACCTCCAAAATATTCGCTACTAACGGTGTTTTCGAAATCGGTATTTAATTGGTCACGCAAAGAATAGAGCTGTTCAGCAAAAAGAGCATTTTCGGATGTTTCACTGGACTTGTGCGTTGGTGTAATAAACAATAATAAATGCTGCTTGTCTTTGCTTAACAGAAAGCCGTTTTCTAAAATAAAGGCATCGCCAAAACTTAACTGCTGTAATTTTTTTAGAGCCACAAAGGATAAACCTAAAGGATCGCGTAAAATGGTTTCTTTAGCAACAAATCCCGAAGGTGAAATAAGGGTTTTATAATGTGCTTTGGTAATGGCTTGAAGGCTGTCTGAATGTAATTTAGTCTGAATTGTATTATAATCTTCGGCTTCTAAAAAAAGCGGTAAATTTTCATAAACAAAATCTAAAGTGTTTAAAACGGTTTCATCCGGAATTTGGCCTTGAATTTTATTAAAATAGGGTTGGGAATGTGTTTCTAAACTATCAATAAATTGCGAAGCGTATTGGGTTAAATCTTGAACAGAAGCACCAGATTCACGTGTAATATTCACAATAATCTTATCAGCAAAATTGACTGTTTTTAAAACTTTTTGAGCATCTTCATTTTCATCACTTGTAGGAATAAGTTTGGTAATATCTTCCTCAAACGTAATGTTAGACGCTAAAACTACAAGTCCAGAAACCACGACAAGTAAGCCTAAAAAACTAATTAATTTTCTAGAAGTAATCCAAAGATATATGTTATAAAAAAAATTAGTCATGTTGTAAAACGCGTTTCTTTTTTTTAAAAATGCCGAAGAAAAAATAGGCAGATAAACCAAACACCATGGCTCCAAGTGTGGCTAGAGCAAAACTTCCTACAATATACGTTTTAAGATGCTCTAAAACCTCTAAATTTTCCATCAAATCATTAACAGAATACGAAATAGGTTCTTGTAGAATTACTTGTCCTAACTCTAGGCTGCCATAAATTATAAAGGGAATAAAAGGCGGTAAACTAACATTGGAGAAAGCAAAAGCAATGGTTTTATTAAGTCTGAAAAATACAGCTAGCATTAAAACAAGAATAGTTTGAAGTCCCCAGAGAGGAGAAAACCCAATAAAAACGCCTAAAGCTACGGATAGTGCTTTCTTTTTTGGTGAATCGTTACTCCCCAGAAAATCTTCAACAAAAAATCGTTTAAGCCCTTTTTTTTTAATATTTCGGAAAAGTTGTCGTGGTTTGTAGTAAATAAGTGTTAGAAAAACCAACCACGTATTTAGGATGCTAATACGCGTAAAATCTTGAAACGGTCGAAAGTGAGATACGCGTTCGGTTTCATCATAAAGTTCTTGAATTGGCATGTTTTTAACATCTGTATCTTTCCAAGCCAATTTGACAATGACTTCAATTTCAAATTCGAATTTAGACGTAAAAAATTTTAAATTTTTAATAACGTGTAAAGGGTATAAACGAAATCCGGATTGCGTATCCTTGAGTTTAATGCCTGTTTCAAACCAAAACCAAAAATTAGAAAATTTATTTCCAAAACTGCTTTTTCCAGGAACACCTTCTTGTTTCATGTTTCTAGAACCAATAATCAACACATTTTTAGTGTCGTGTTGTTCCAGTTCAATTATGAAATTTGGAATATCATTTGGAAAATGTTGACCATCGGAATCAATAGTTAAGGCAAAATCATAACCTAAAGAAATAGCTTTTTTAAATCCTGTACGCAAGGCAATGCCTTTTCCTTTGTTTTTGGAAAAATGGATTTGCTGAATGTTAGGATAATTTTTTAGAATATCTATTGTGGAATCCGTTGACCCATCATTTATAATAATAATATGGTTAGTATATGTTAAAACACCCTCTAACACACGTTTTAAAGTATGCTGATTGTTATACGTTGGAATTAAAACACAAACGTTTAAATCGGTAATTTTTTGTGTGACAGATTGGTTTTGCACGTACTAAAAGCCTTTTGGTGTTAGAGACTGAAAAATACTGATTTTTCTTTACCACTAAAAGCAATAAGTAGTAAAATACAGTATGGGTTAAGATAAATGAATCTAGTTTCTTGAAATACTATTTTTTTCTTTCTCTAATAAGATGTTATTATAATCTTTTAACGCTTGCATAATGGTTTCTGCATGCTCGTGCCCAAAAACTTTCATGATTAATTTTATTTTAATCCACTTTTTTCTTTTCGGATAGTTTTCTTTATCTAAAAAGTATGTT
>DIAL01000018.1:82359-83130 GCA_002414705.1 Flavobacteriaceae bacterium UBA5079 | reverse complement strand
TTATATAAGCCACATCTTTTCTTCTAAAAGAAATATCATCAAATTGAAAAACTCTAGAAAAATCATACACTAATCCCTTATTAATAGGTGCAGAACCATTGGCTTTCATTATTAAAAGACGCATTTTATCACCTTCAAAGACAACTTTATATCTTCTTTTTTTTGAGTCTTCATCAAAAGCAAATGAATCAATACTCTGTTTAACGCTTTGTTTAATAGCTTCATATCTTTCGTCAAAAGATTCCACTGTATTTTCTTGAGAAAATATATTTAAGCTGATAAAGAATATTACTACAGTAAATAATTGTTTCATGTTATAAGGTTTCTTTTTCTTCAGACGTAAATAGATTAGATTGTAATATATAATCCTTAATATGGTTCTTTAAATTAGTGGATGAAATGTATTGAAATTGTTTTAAAATAAACTGCTTATCTTCATCTATAGCATCTTTATACTTTAAAAGTTTGGGTGTATTTTCTTGAATTCCTAATCTTACAAAGCGAGGTTCAATATTATTAGGTTCGGTGTTAATAGCATATTCTATATAACCTACTCCTTCAATAAAACCATCTTTTTTTTCTTTTAATGTTTTAGAACTTCTAGCTTTTAAAGCTATGGAAGCACCTTTGTAAGCTACTAAAGCTGCTGGATCTGTTTTGGAAACCGCTTGCATGGATTTATAAAAAGCATCTACATTTTCTTGCGTTTGAGCCGCTTCTTTATAAGCTTGACGCACTTGATTTAACTCCAAGCTTTGCAGGTTGGAAAAA
>DIAL01000018.1:69516-82230 GCA_002414705.1 Flavobacteriaceae bacterium UBA5079 | reverse complement strand
TGGAAAAAAGTAAGACAAAACTTATAAGTAAGTATTTCATGGGTTTTTATATTACGTTGTAAGACGTAGTCAATTTTAATGCCACAGTATCGTTAAACTTGGTTATGTTTTTAACACGAAATCCTGTTTCGGTTTCATCAATCTCCAAAGTAAGTTCCAAATCTGGTGTTTTTTCTGGATTAATAATGGCCATAAATTTTACATTACTTGCAGATTGCATAAAGAGTTTTTTTGAAAGGACTTCTTCAGAAAGTTCTTTAATAATCTGCATCATACAAACACCTGGAGTTACAGGGTTTCCAGGAAAATGCCCTTTAAAAACATCATGATCTTTATTAATAGTAATATGACCAACAGCCTTGCCGTCTGTGAATTCTAATTTATTTACGGTATAAAAGTCTTTTAACAACATGACTATTTATTTTTTGTTAGATTAAATTTATAAGCAATCCCTATCTGAAAAACAGCATTAAATTGATTTTTAGCTTCGTATAATTCAGAGTCAAAACTATGAAATGCATCGGAATAAACATCAATTAACCCTTGTTTATAGCGAGCATCAAAAGATAAGCCATTTTTTAATTCAAAACCTAGACCAAATGAGATGCTAAAATCTATAAACGTGGCATCGTTTCCATCAAATAGATTATCGTCACTATTAGATATGCCAAAAAAAGTATCGTCTATATCAAAATCAAAACCAGGTGTGATGGATATATAAAGACCTTGAGCAGGTGCAATAAAAAACTTATTAGTGGCTCCAAGTGTTATATATTCTATATAGACAGGATTGTTTCCTTTTGTTATACCTCCTTGATTTGAATAGCCTAATTCAGGTTGTAAGGCATATAATTCGGAAAAACGCACTTGATAAAACACACCTAAATAAACATTAGTTTTAGCGTCTAAATCTGAATTTGTTAATGTAGAAATATTAGCGCCTGCACGAATGCCAATTCCTTTTTCTGATTGAGAAAACGATAGGTTTATAACACAGGTTATAGCTAAAATAAAGAGTAGGGTTTTCATGTGGTTTTTTAGAAACCAAATTTATAATAAACACTCAATTGTATGACAGAATTCAGCTTATTATTGCCGTTATAATAGTCATCATCATTACTCCCGAAGGTATAATCGTTATCATAATAATTATCGTTAAAAAAATCGTCTCTTACATCAACAAACCCTTGTTTATAGCGAGCTTCAATTCCTAATCCCATTGGGAACTCATAACCAATACCACCAAAAAAGGCAATGTCTATTGGAATAATATCACCATTGGTATTATCAGAAACATTAATTTCTAAACTAGGACCAACTAAAAAATGTAAGCCAACATCTGGAATAAAAAAGAACTTATTAGAAATTGCTGCACCTATATAATGAATACTAACATCGTTTCCAGGATTTCTGTAAACTTGACCATCATACGGATTAATACTTGAAAAACTACCTTGATTAAATCCTTGGTTGGAGTAGGATGCTTCTACTTGTAATTCGTAAACTTTTGGAAAATGAATGTTGACAAACATGGCACCTTGAAATCCGATTCTTCGACTGTTATTATCAAGATTTGTAACGGTTGCGGAATTTATACCAGCTCTAAAACCTGGACGTACTTTTACTTGTGCAAAGGTTGCAGCAGTAAAACATAAGCAAACGACTAGTAATAATAGATTTTTCATATGGTTTATAAAATTGATTTTAAGCTAATTGTTAATTTGATGTTGCTATGCGCAATGCTAACGTTTTTTGCAATATTATTACTTATATCTGTAAAGAAAAAGTGAACCTTCTCTTTTCGATAGCCTGTTCGTATTATTTGATCCAACTGCTCTGAAACATAGTAAAAATGTTTTTTACCCAGTATAGATGTTTGATGAATTTGATAATTATCTTTTGTGAAACTTTTGGAAATCACACTCTGTTCTTGCACCAAAGCTTTAAAATCTGTTTTCAGCAGATTTATGAGTAATTTTTTGTCGAGTTCATCCAGAATGTAATTCACTTTGAAATCGGTTTCGGTTATGGTAAAGTCGAATAATTTTGCACCCATTTCTGTTGTAAAAACAACCCGATGATTTCCGTCTTCAATTTTTTTAACGATTAATAAGCCTCCAAAATTGTTGTTGTAAACTTGAATACTAGCCTTGTAAACATAATCTTGACTGGCATCTGAAAAATAAGGGTTTATAATGATTTCGGTGCTCGTGTTTTGTTCTGTTAATTGTTGTCTTTTAGAGAAAGACCCACAACTAACTATTAAAAAACACCAACTAATTAGTAAATAGCGCATCGGAAACCGGATTGTTTAATACTTTATTACTAAAAACAATTTTGGTGTAATCGCCTGATGGTTCAATCATTTTTACAATTTCAACATCACCTTTGTCATTAAATGTAAGATGAAAAGATTCTATAAATGAAGCCGATTTTTTTTCTTTCGGTGTAAAATATACCAAACTATTATTTCCAGCTTTATAGTATTCTATGGTAAATTCCTCTGTATCAAACATATCACCTTTTATACTTTTAATGATAAGCGTATTTAGTTGTTTAAAAAGCTTGCTAGAACTCATGTCTATATTACTTTTTTTTCCTTCGTCGTTAATATAAAGCGTTTCGTTTTTAAAGATAACCGAATAGGTAAATGGTTCCACATAAGACCATTTTACCAAGTTTGGCGCTTTAAAATGTAAGTTGCCTTTGGTAACAATATCATTGGATAAAAAATCCATGTGTTTGTACTGTGTAAACTCACTAGTAATAGTTTTGGTCGTTTTTGCTTGTTGTTTAACCAAGCTTTTTAAAGCATCTGCTTCTGCTGAACTCATAGGTTTTTGAGCCTGTACATTCAGAACTAAAAAGAAACATAGTATAAATATATTACGCATAAGCTGTAATGTTAAATAACGAATCAACCGTTACAGATTGAAAATTAGTTTCTCGTAAAAGTAGCAATAACTGTTCCAAAACCCTAACCGATTTTTCGTTGGTATCATGCAGTAAAATAACATCGCCAGATTTCAGATTTTTGGTAACACGTTTAAAAATGGTTTTTTCAGATAAATGGGTTGTATCTAACGAGCGTTTATTCCAACCAATGGATGTTAAATTTAAATTTTGAACAGCACGACGAATCCGTGGATTGGTGACACCAAAAGCTGGACGATATAACTTGGAGTTCAAACCACTGATTTCTCTTATAATACTGTTGGTTTTTTCTAATTCCCCTTGAACCTTTTCTGTTTTAAAAAAACCAAAATTGTTGTTATGCGTATAGGTGTGATTTCCAATGGTATGACCTTCATCTAGAATTTTCTTAAACAATTCAGGATGGTTTTCTATCTGTTTTCCAATACAGAAAAAAGTTGCTTTGGCTTGAAATTTATTTAGTAATGCTAAAACTTGAGGAGTGAAATCAGGATTTGGTCCATCATCAAATGTGATGGCTATGTGGTTTTCCGGCGCGTTTTTATTCGCATTTAGACTTTTAATATGGTAATTCCAACCAACCAATCCAGAACCCAAAGCGGTTAATATTAACCAACTTAAAATAAGTAAAATAAACCACCAGATGCTTATAG
This sequence comes from Flavobacteriaceae bacterium UBA5079, assembly GCA_002414705.1. Classification (GTDB taxonomy): domain Bacteria; phylum Bacteroidota; class Bacteroidia; order Flavobacteriales; family Flavobacteriaceae; genus Algorimicrobium. The sequence goes on along the minus strand of DIAL01000018.1, from coordinate 78,643 downwards.
GTTTTATTAGAAAAATAACTAATAAACCTATAAAAATAACACTAGTTGTTACGTTTACCGATTTAAAATTTAACATGTACGAAGTAAGGTGAAACTATGATTTTCTCCACGATACTGGTTATATAAAAGTATGGTTTTATAATGAGAGGTGTTTGTGTTGTTTAATTTAAACGGTTCAGGTGTATTTTGTATTTTTAAAATGTTTGCTGCCAAAAGTAACCCGAAAGAAGAAACCGTGTTAAATTCGCCAGTCCAAGGTTTATAAACAAATTGTTGCGTGTTTTTAAAATCGCCTGTTGCTAATTTATGGTAAAACGTATCAAACTCAACATCACCATTATTACCTAAAATAAGTGCATCTACGTTAGAAGGATTTATATGATTTTCTTTTAAAAATTGACGAGCTTGGTTTTCAACTGAATCGATTGTCAAGGTATTGTAAATTTCCAAGGCTTCAATTTGTGCAAGTGACGATGCTTTCTTTTTATTGGAAACGACAAAAAAGTTAGCGCCTTCGCTAAAAACAGCACCTTTGGTTTTGGAATCTAATATTTTAGAACTTTCAACAGGTTCTTCCTTAATATGATGGATTATTTTATTGAGTACAATGGTATGATCTGCTAATTCATCAACACCACCAATTAATATGTTATTAGCTTCATCTAATTCTAATTGCAACTTGGCATCTAATAGAGCAGATTCAAAAGAATTACTACCATGAACATAGGTGAAATTATAGCCTTTACATTGAATTTCCAAAGCAATCTGTCCACCAACCGTATTATGTGTGGATTGAATAAAAGGCGTTGGTGTTAAATATTCTTCATTATTATCAATTATGGCACTTAAAAATTTTTCAGAATCGTGTAAACAACCCATTCCTGTTCCAGTTATAATAGCATCTACAGATTCTAAACCTGCTTTTTGTAAAGCTAATTTGGATGCTACAATACCCATTTTTATCCCTTTTGCCATACGTCTTGCAGCAGCAGGAGGAATAAAATCTTTGTAGTTAGGATTTATAGCAGTAATTGTGGTTTCGTTATATGAAATGATGTCTTTTAGAAAATCAGAATCATCTGTCGTATTTTGAGCAGAAACAGAACCAACACTATTTATATATACGTTTTTCATTACTTGTCTTTTGAAAATATGACGGTTGAACAATTGCCTCCAAATCCAAAAGAATTAGACATTACCGTTTTAAGGGTTTTTTCTTTAAGTTTTAATTCTGGCGTAATTGAAAATTCCTGCATTTGTGTTTCAAAATTCAAATTTGGGAAAATAATGTTATTCTGAAGTGCCAAAACGGAATACACAGCTTCAATAGCACCTGCGGCAGCTAATGTGTGTCCTGTATACGCTTTTGTAGAACTAAATTCTGGAGCTTGTTTTCCAAAAACGCGAATAATGGCGCGACCTTCAGATAAATCATTATTGCCAGTTGCTGTTCCATGAGCATTAATATAATCTATATCTTCTGGTTTATAATTGGCAATCTCCAACGCTTTTTCCATAGCTAGGGTTGCACCATCACCATTTTCTGAAGATGCTGTTTGGTGAAATGCATCATTGGCATTTGCATATCCTTTTACATAGGCTAAAACTGGTTTGTTTTCTGCTTTAACAATAGCATCAGATTCTAAAACCAAATACGCAGCAGCTTCACCTAAATTTAAGCCTTTACGGTTGTCATCAAAAGGTGTGTTGTAGGTGTCGGACAAAATCATGAGTGTTTTAAACCCGTTGATAGTAAATTTGGACATACAGTCTGAACCACCAACAACCACGCGATCCAATTTACCAGCTTTTATTAATCGTGCGCCAAGCATAATAGCATTGGCAGCTGATGAGCATGCGGTACTAATTGTGGTTACCAAGCTTTCTTCAATGCCTAATTGCTCTGCAATTTTTTGTGTGGAGTCGCCAGCATGATGACCAGCAATATATTTTTGTGCGTTTTTATCCTCTAAATACTGATAATAATATTTTTCAGTCATATCCATGCCACCAACACTTGTGGCAGAAATTAAACCGGTTTTGTGGGCTTTAATATCTGTAATTCCAGCCTGATTTATAGCTTCTTTTGCTGCTACAGCACCTAAAAGTGCGGTTCTGGAATAATTATTTTGAGGTGATAAATTAAGAAGCGCCTCAAGTTCTTGATTGGAGTAAGCAATTTCGCCAACCATAATATCATTTTTATGAATAGTATCAATTTTTGAAATACGCGAAATGCCTTTTTTTTCAGTAATAAGTGCATCATAATTTTCAGCAACATTGTTTCCAATGGCAGAAATTATTCCCATACCTGTAATGGCAATACCTTGACTCATATTATTTATCGCTTCTAACTAACAAATTATTTAGAACGGTGTTCTGTAATGTAAGCAGCCATGGTATTAACAGATTCAAAAATATGTCTACCTTCTTTAGGGTCTGTTAATTTAATACCATAGTTTTTGTCTAGCATGACAATCAATTCTAAAGCATCAATAGAATCTAATCCAAGTCCATCTCCAAACAGCATATCATCATCTCCAATATCAGCAACAGTCATATCTTCAAGATTTAATTGCTCAATAATATTTTCTTTTAATTCTAGTTTTAGTGCCTCCATATTATGTGTTGTATAAAGTTGTTATATGTTCTTTACTATGTGCTGTTTTTCCATTTTTTGCTACCAAATATAAAAATGCTTCATAGTGGTTTTCGTCAAAATCCACCCAACCGCAAAGTACTTTATCTGCTTTTTTCATGTCCAATAAACTATTGGAATAACTAGCTAAATGTTCAGCGTTTAAGGTGTCAAAGATAAAAAAACTATTTTCAGAAAACAGCTTATATTTAATACTTATCTCTCCAATACAAATGTTTGGTAATGTGTACACAAATACAGCTGGACTAGGAAAATAGTTACTGCTATTTTGTATGGCTTCTTGATGCAAACGATCGGTATCCAGACTCGCTGCTTTATTAGAAAATACAATGGCTATATTCTGTTCTTTTTGAGTGTCCAAATTTTCGTTTTTAAGAATGATGTCAGCTGCTAAAAAAGCCAACTTGCTTAAGTTATCCATTTTAAAAAACTTCGGGTATTTTGTTTCAAAAGCTTTATAGACATGTTTTATAAAATCAGGAAACAATTCTGAATCATCATGAAATACCTCAACACCATTTAAGGAAACTGTTTGGTTTTTAATATGGCAATGGGATGTTATGTGATAATTAGATGTCATAATTTATTTTTTCTTACAAGCAAAAATAGTGTGATATTCACCTATAGGACGATCTTCAATAAGTTTTAAACCAGCTTGATCTATTAATTTCATCAATACGGTTGAAGGATACATTTTACTATTTCCATTAGCCATAACCGTAAAGTAAAGTGATGTAGCCTCTAAAATAAATTTAGCATTATCAAAACGTTGTCTGTCGGTAAAGGTCTCCATAATAAGTACCTCACCGCTATCAGTTAAGGCTTTGGCGCAAGCTTTTAGTATCACGAGGATTTCATCTTCAGAAAAACAATCTAAAAACTGACTCATCCAAATAGTATCTGCACCAAATGGTAGTTCTGGATTTTCTGATAGCCAATCTATTTTATGATGAGTAACACGATCTTTAAATCCAGCAAGTTCTACATTTTTTAAGGCAATTTGGAGTTGACCAGGTAAATCAATCATCTTAATAGAAACCGAGTCGCTGTATTTACTGCCACTAATAGCAAATTTCCCTGTGTTTGCACCAACATCATAAACCGTTTTAGGATTATTACTAAATACAAATTCTAATGCTTCTTGAAAGACATCGTCAGAATAATGATGATCAAATTCAAACCATGCTTTTTGAATATTTTTTGGTAAAACCGAAAGGCCTTGATAAATGGTTTCCCAATCTCCCAATTCTTTTAAGCCAGCTGGTTTCCCTGTTTCTATAGCTTCTGTTAAATGAAATAATCCTTTATAACAGACATCTTGTGTGAAATTGATGTTGACATCAACCGTTCTATCAAAGGCTAAATAATAACCTGTTTTTGTTAATTCAAAACAATCTTTTTCGTCTTTATTCAAAATATTATAGCTTTCAGCAATTTCTAATAAAACACCAACGCCATAAACACTTAATTGAAGTTCTTTAGAAATGTTTTCTAAAGAAATACCACTTTTTTTTCGATATTTAAAAATCAGTTCAAATATGCCCAATTTCCTTAAAGCAACCACGGCCTGAAACACAAAAGGTGCAAAGGCTATTTTCTCGGCTTCTTGGACAGCATCAATAGCTCTTATGGACTTGTTTGACATAATTTTAATGTATTAGTTTTTTAAAAACAACAGCCGTATTGCAACCACCAAAACCAGACGCAGTTTTGAGAAATGTGTGTAACGATTTATTGTTTTGTGTACTTTTTATAATATGTAAAGGATGAGAAACACCTAATGTATCAAAACCTTTGGAAGCATATAGCGTGTTATTTTTTAGACTGTGCATACCAACAATAGTTTCCAAAAGGCCTGAGGCGCCAAGCGTATGCCCAAAATAGCCTTTTAAACTGTTTACAGGAATCTCCTGTAAATGTGAGCGGTTGAAGGCAATTGCTTCCATTTCATCATTAAATTGCGTGGCTGTTCCATGGGCAGAAATATAATCTATTTCAGTTGGTTTTAATCCTGCTTGCTTTAGTGCGGATTCAATACTTCTGTGTAAACCCTCGCCAGTTCTGGATGGTCCAGAAATATGATTTGCATCGTTACAAGAACTTTCGCCTAAAATTTCAACAGCTTCTTCTGATAAATTAGTTTCATCTTTTGTTACTAAAACGGCTGCTGAAACTTCTCCAATATTTATGCCAGCTCTATTTACATCATACGGTTTGCAAAGTTCACTACTTAATGCCTGAAACGAATTGAAACCGGATAAAATAAACTGACTTACCACATCACCACTCACTACAAAAACATGATCGTAAGTGTTTTGTAAAATATAGCGTTTAGCAATTGCAACAGCTAAAATGCCAGAAACGCATGCGTTTGAAACAATAATAGCATCATTTTTAAAGTCGAAAAAATCACGAATGGTATTTCCTAATGTATGCAAATAAGCGCGTTCAGCAGGAAATGGATTGTCAGAATCTAAAGCATCTATATTGCCTTTTGTAGTAGAAATGATAAGTCCAACACGTTTATTTAATTCAATTTTAGAATCTGAAATTACCGAATTTAATGATGTTAGCATCATTTTTTCCAATCTGGTAAAGTCTGTTCTTGGCTTCAGTTTTTGAAATTCTGTTTCTAAAATAACGGTATCTATTAATGCAGAATAAAATGGATCTGGTAAAATGGATCTATCATGAATGCGTTGTAAACCAGATGTTTCGTTGTGAATTTGCTCTACAACAGTTTCGCTAGTAAAACCTAGAGCAGAAACAATATTGTTATATGAAGCATAAACTTTAGTCATTCAATAAGCCAACTTTTTGTTTCCACGCTTTAAAAAATGGTGGGATGTTTAGTGATAAATCACCTTCACCAATTTTGTCTACAAAAACTTGAGTGGTTTCACCTGTACAAACTAACTGATTATTTTGATTGTAAATTTCATATCGAAAAACCATTTTTGCAGCTGGACTATCTATATAAATGGTTTTTACGGTAGCAATATCGCCATAACGTAAGGGTAATTTATGGTCTGTACTGGATTTTACTATTGGTGTTGCAAATCCAAATTCTTTTTGATCTAAATAGGATATACCATGAATACGACCGAAAGCTTCGCGACCATCTTCGAAATATTGAATATAATTGCCATGCCAAACAATTCCTAATGGATCAGTTTCAACAAAACGCACCCGAACTTCACTGGTATGAACAATTTCTTTTTGTTTAGACGGCATTCTTTTTTTCATTATAAATAATTGCAATTAAGGTTGTTGCTAAAAAAAATAGGAGCAACAAACTGATTTCTGGTAATATATCTGTAAAAGTCCCATTTCGTAAAAATACATCGTAAAATGCATTTAATCCCCAATTCATGGGTGAAATATGTGATAAGGTTTGCATGACTTTAGGCATAACAAAAACGGGAACCCAAACACCACCTAAAGCGGCAAGGATAACAACAAATGTTGCACCAAAAGGGGCTGATTGTTCTTGTGTTTTAGCAATAGTACCTAATAATAAACCCAGTCCAATAGCTGCTAATCCAGCAAATGTGGCAACTACAAACAGTAAGGGAATTCTACCAGAAACATCTAAAGTTGGTAATCCGATGGCTGGAAAAACATAGATGCCAATTAATAGCATTAAAACAAACTGTATTAAACAAACCACTAAATAAACGAGTGTTTTTCCTCCTAAAACGGTTGCATAAGAAACAGGGTTTGTTCGTAATCTCACAAATGTACCTTGACTTTTCTCCTTAACAATGTTAATAGAAAGTGGTACAATAATAAAAAATATGGCAAAAAGTGTCCAAGCAGGCACATTATGCTGAACCGAATTTGGAATCATTTCTTTATCATTATCGGATGGTAACACTTCTTTAAATGTGATAAAGGTGTCGGTTTCAAAAATAACATCATTTGGGTCATCTGAAATTTGTTCTTGAAATGCTTTGTAAATGGATTGCGTTTCTATTTTTGAAATCATTTTATCAATTCCATTTTTCACGGAACTTTTAAATGTCATTTGCGTTGCTGGATCAAAATAGAGAGTAACCTGTTTGCTTTCTATTTTGGTGGGATTAGCAGATTCTGTAGTTTCTTCTAATCCAAATTTGGCAATAATACCATCTACATTTTGCGAGACTTTTTTTGAAAGACTGGTTGATAAATCTTGAGGAATAATAATAGCTAGTTGGTATTTTCCTTTAAAAACTAGATCACGTGCTGCGCTTTCATCTGACTCTGTTATCACTTGAAAAGAACCTGATTCATTAAGACCTTTTAGGATAATTTTAGAAACATCTCCTTGGTCCTTATCAACAACCAGAATAGGAATTTGACTATCAGTAACCGATTTAAACGTACTATCCTGAATAAGCGTAATAGTAATAATTAGTACTAAAGGCATTACAAAAAGTATGGCAATACCACCAATATCTCTCGTGAGTAGTAAAAATTCCTTATATGTTGAAGCCCAAAGTTTATGCATGATCTCGTAAGGCTTTTCCAGTTATATTTATAAATACATCTTCCAGATTGTGTGCGCCTGAATGTTGTGAAATAAGTTCTTGTGGCTTTCCTTTTACTACTAATTTACCATGATCAATAATAGCCACACGTGTGCAAAATGTTTCCGCTTCATTTAAGTGATGTGATGTGTAAATAATGGTCGTGCCATTTTTATTAAGATCCTGTAAAAAGGCAATTATTACGTTTTTGGATTGCACATCTACACCAACAGTTGGTTCGTCTAAAAACAAGACTTTAGGATTATGAAGTACACTACCAATTAAATTGATACGTCGTTTCATACCGCCTGAAAAGGTGTCTATTTTTTTGTGAGCGAAGGCTAATAAACCCAAATGCTCTAAAGCCGAATTAATTTTGGTATCTAGGCTTTTACCTTTTAAACCATACATACTTCCAAAGTATTTTAAGTTTTCAAAGGCCGTTAATGATGGATACAACGCATATTCTTGAGGGACAATACCAATAATTTGTTTCAGCTGGTTTTTATTTTTTTGATACGTTAATCCAGCAATTGAAAAACTACCAGATGTTGGTTTAATGAGTGAGCATAAAATGGAAATAAGCGTTGTTTTTCCAGCACCATTAGGACCTAACAAACCAAAAATTTCTTTTTCAGCAATGGTCAAGTTAAAATTAGATACCGAAAAATTATTGGCACCTTTATACTTTTTGGTTATATGCTGAATATCTATCACTTATTTTATGGCTTTTTTTAATTTTTTAAAGAATACTTCTTCTTTGTCGGCAATAGTTTCTAACTGACTGGCAACATTATTATATGCATCATCTTTTGCGCTTCGGTTTTTATAAATTCGCGAAGCATCTAAAGCAAAATCACGCCATAAATCACCAATAATGGTCATTTCTTTTGATAATTCAGCTAATTTCGGATTGTTTAAAATACCACTTGATTCTTGCAGAAATGCGGCAAAAATATACCGAAATCCGCCACCACCAGTTCCAATTTCTTCTTGCATTCTAACCACTTGACCTAAATAATGATTGGCAACTTTTACACCTTTATTTTTTGGCCATTTACGAATTAATTTCGCTACATAACGGATACCTTTTACACCTATAACTGGCATAGGAGCCAACATATCACGACATGTATGTTTAATACCTTTTATAATGGCTTTTTCAATATCTAACGTTTCAGGAAAAGCAATGGGGTAATACATGTGGCCTTTTGGTGCAAAAGGACCTTTAGCAAAACGGACTTTTTCAAGTTCTTTTGCTGTTAAAGTTGTTACTGTTTCCATAACCGGATCACTTACCAAATAAGTGTCCTGATTCTTTCCGTAAACAATGAGGTTGTGCGCATTAAAATGAAAGCGATATTCATCAGGGAAATACACCAAATTATAAACACCAACTTGTAAGCCTACAGGATTGTTGTTTGCCAAATTAGTATCCAATCGTGCTTTGGCATCTGCTGGATTTTTAAATTTTTCACGTTTAATTTCAATACCAACACGTTTTGCAAAACGCTTAAATATAAAACCAGGCATGGCTCTGTATGTTAGAGCTGGTGCATGATTTACTTTTAAAAATGGAATATAACAATACAGTAAACCAGAACCAATACCAAATGCTAAAGGTTCGCTTATTTGGAAGCCATGATGCTTCATTAAATTGGAAATTACACCGTTTTCACAATGAGCTGTTTGATGATGTGTAAAATTAATTTCCATGTTTGGTAATATCTTTTAAATGTCCCACTGAAATATCAAATGTATCTGCATACTTTTGAAGCGTTTTTTCTGAAAGTTTATTGAAAACACTAGGTTTAAAATGGCGCTTTACACGCCAAGACCACATTCCAACATAACTTGATAAAATAGAAATATCCATTTTATGAAACTCCATATAATATTCTATTGGGCTCGTTTCGTTATTTAGAACACGATTTTTTGCATCAGCAATGCGTGCGTT
>DIAL01000018.1:66937-69408 GCA_002414705.1 Flavobacteriaceae bacterium UBA5079 | reverse complement strand
GCAATGCGTGCGTTAATTTCTTCTATAGCTTGATTAAGTGCAATAGTTTTTGGATCCCAACCTGAACTATTAACGGTTGTGTACTTGCCGTCTTCATCAACAGCATAGCATAATTCTTTAAGCTTTGCAGTATCTAAATTACTGGTGTCTTGAGGAACTTCGTCTTTTTTCATGCTGAAGTTATTTAAGTTCTTGAATAACTAAATTCAACTCACAAGATAGTAATTCTATAAGTTCTAACGTAATGGTGCAATTTATGGTACAAATACTATATTCATCGGTATCAAAGCGTGATTTTAATGTGGCGTTTGTAATAATAGTGCTACCAACTTTAGGGCACGATTTTACATTAACTTTCTTAATTGCACTAATAAAACCAATTAGTTTTGTGCCTTTTCCTTCAATATCGTCTTCGTTAAAAAAACTTTTTCCAACAATAGAAGAGCAGGTTTGTGCGGCATTCTCTACTAAACCAGCCTCATTAAAATATCCATTTTCATTAAAAATACAATCGGGCTTAATAGTAAATGTAGTTGTAACGTGCGTATCGTCAAGAGTCAGGAGTTGATCGACCATTAAAAATGGTGGTCTGTGTGGCAAAAATTTAGCTATATCTAGGTGGCGAACATCCATTAGCTTGCTATAATAGTTTTCATTTCGCTATTGGCTATTTCCTCTTGTGCTTCATTAAACACCTGAATTTCAACCATGGTGATGCCCATAAATTCATGTAGAATTGTGACTTTGGTTGTGATGTTTTCATGTATTTTAGGAAGTTGGCGAATTTCAATAGATTTTATAGAGCCTATATATCCTATTGGAGCTGCTTCGCCTTTTAAAAAGTAATCGAAACCAGTATGTAAAGCAACAGATTGCGCCATGTTTTCCACCAAGCCAGGTTCTGTTAAACACCCATTTTGTGTAAAAATGTTTTCGTCTAAAATTTTAAAATTTGAGACTAAACTTTCCGCTGAAAATTCGACTAGAGTATCCACCATGACAAATGGTATTTTTTGCGGAATTAAATCGGCAATATTAGTAATGGGAAAAACGTGAGTTGTCATTTTAGCAAACAGTTAAGAGCGCATAGGCATAAGAAAAACGTGAGCTTTCAGGAACAGAAAGTAATATTTTTTGACCTTTTTTAAGTTTCCCTGATTGCGAAAGTTCTTCGAGCATTAAGAAAATGGATGCAGAGCCTACATTACCAACCTTACTTAAATTCATGAACCAATTTTCCCAAGGAATTTCAACATCATTATCTACCATTTCTTGATAGAGTTTGTCTTTAAAAAAATGTGATGAAATATGGGGTAAATAGAAATCTATTTCGCTCGGTTTTAAATGGTTCTTTTTTAAAGTTCGTTTTAAACTATCAACTCCTTTTTTAAGAATATTGGCGCTTAAAAGTTTAACATCTTGTTTGATAGCGAAAAGAGATTTCTGACTCCAATCACTCGTGGTATATTCACTCCATGGTTTTAAAAAACCGTTTTCTAGTTTGTCTCCACCAGCATACATACACGCTTCAAGCTCGTGCGCATAAGAGTAGCCATCCATCCATTCAATACGCAAAGGCGTATCGCCATTTGGTTGGTCTTCTAATAAAAAGGCTCCAGCACCATCAGAAAGCATCCATCGTAAAAAATCCTTATTAAAAGCGAGTATAGGATTGTCTTCCAACGCTTTTAAATGGTTAATTTCATCTTCGTAAATATGGCCTTTCATCCAGGTTGAAATACGTTCAGAACCAGAAGCAATAGCGTTTTTTGTTTGTCCAGATTTTACGGAAAGAAAACCAAATTTTAAAGCATTCATTCCAGAACAACAAGCACCAGAAGGTGAGTTTATTTCTACATTATCACATTTTAGAAAACCATGAACCATGGCAGCATGAGACGGTAATATCTGATCAGGACTTGAAGTTCCACAGGATAATAACTCGACATCTGAAAATTTAAAATTGTCATCAAAAAGTTGAATGATAGCTTCTTTTGCAAGTTGGGCATTGTTATGGGTAACATGTCCTTCATCATCTAAAGCATAATAACGTGTTTTAATTTGATTGTTACGCAAAACAATACGTCGTCCTTTAGACGATTTACCATCAATAATACCTAACTTATCCTCCATGTCATCATTACTAACTGGACGATTTGGTAAAAATTTTGATATTTTAGTTATATAAACTTCCTTCATTTTAAACTTCCTTCTCTTTTAATGCAACAGATGCGTAATATACTTTATCTTTTTTTATTTGGCTATAAAACGGTAAATAAGTCAACAAAAATAGGATAAAAACTAGTGGCGAAATTAACCAAATAGCAATTAACAAGTAATAATTAAACAATTTAGTTAAATTCCGTCTTTTAGGTGTGTTTTTATTACTTTTTGTGCTAATTATATCTGCCCATTTTGAGAATATGGCATTGGCACGTTTATCTACTGTTATTAAAAAGGGTTTGATTTTC
>DIAL01000018.1:58251-66843 GCA_002414705.1 Flavobacteriaceae bacterium UBA5079 | reverse complement strand
TATTAAAAAGGGTTTGATTTTCACAGCTCCAATGGCTAACAAGTTGTCTTGTAGGTTTTTATACTCATTTTTATGTAGATGTTTAGCTATAACGACCCCAAACTTGGATGCCTCATCAATATCTTTTTGTGAAACACCAGGTTTTGGAAAAACACCTAAATAGCGTTTTTTTACACCTGTAAACATCCATTGAACAATAGTAATTACGCTAATATGATTGATGTGTCTATCTACCAAAACAATGTTACCAACTAAATTAGCATTTAATTCCTGTAGTTTAAATTTCAATTTTTCTTGTGCCATAATCCACATATTTCGGCAACCTATAACGGTAATTACTGGTGTAGACTTAAGAAGTTTTTTAGCTTCAGGCGTTGCTAAAAAAGAAGTAGCAGGAAGTGAGGCTGTTAAATACCAAACGGCATAACCAAATAGGATTAAATCGTATTTTTTATTTAAAATAGATTCTGAAATGGGTTTTATGGGTCTTGGTTCTTGGCGGAATGTTTCTGGAAAAACACCAAAAAATTGTTCTTTATTCCATGGAAACGGGAAGGGGTCTTCCATGGCAATATTTAAATAGGTGAAAGCGGTTTCGTCATTTTTCATTGAACTAACAATGTTGTTTAAAATTTCGGTTAATTGTCCCGACTGTGAGTAATAAATGACTAAAACTTGTTTCATGTTATGCGTTTTTAGAATCCCAAAAATCAAAATAGTTAAACCATTGCAAAGGATATTTTTGGAGCATCCATGTTAAGTTTTCAGTATACTCTTTCAGTATACCTTGAGCGTCACGATGTTTGGCTTTAGAGCGTCTAGCGTATAAATGGTAGTGCTTATTGGTTTCTTTCATAACATAAACAAACAAGACCGGTACATTTAATCTGGAGGCTAACATAAAAGGGCCAGCTGGAAATTTTGCCGATTCTCCTAAAAGTATTTCAGATAAATATTTGGTATCTTTTGTGTAACGATCTCCTGTTATACAAACAATTTCATTTCGAGCTAATGCTGCATTTACCTCAAAAATATGGGATAAATCTTCACTTATGATAATGAGATTGATATTCGATTTTTTTCGAACGCTATCTAAATAATTTTTTATGGCTGTATGCTCCACGTCAGTAGTTAGCAAACTAATGGATGTATTTTCTTCTAATTGATCAAAAAAATATTCTGATATTTCAAAATTCCCAACATGTGCACTAATTAAAACGCCTCCTTTTTTTTCTTTTAGTGTTTCGGTAATATTATGCTTACCATCAAATTCATAGGTGAATTTGTTACTTAAATTTGAGGTTATTGCAATTTTATCTAAAATGGTTTGTCCAAATACATAATAGCTTTTAAAAACGCTAGTATAACTTTTAAACTTTGAATAATTAAGCCGTTTTTTAAAGTAATAATAAATAGATTTGGTGCTGTCTTTAGAGAAAAAGCAAAAATAAGCTGCTACGAAATAGAGCACTAAATAGGCAGTTCCCATGCCTAAATGTTTCATTATAAAAACATATATTTTATATCCGAGAACGGTACCTCTTGATTTTCCTTGCCATTCAGTAGCCATAGAAATATGTCGTGTAATTTAGCTTAATTTACGTTCAATTAGGCAGTAAAAATCTTGAAGTGTTTTAACGTTTACAAAGTCTTCACCAACCAATTTTACACCAAAATTAGATTCAACGGCTACTACTAAATCAACAAAATCTAGGCTATCAAGTTCCAGAGTTTCTTTAAGATTAGCTTCAGGAGAAATATCATCTTCTTCTACCTCAAACTCATCAATTAGAAAGTCGTTTATCTTTTCAACAATAACCTCTTTAGTCATTTATACAAAATTATTTTTTAATAATCAAAGCTGAATTTGTCCCTCCAAATCCGAAAGAATTAGACAAAAATACATCAAATTTTTTATCTAGCGTTTTGTTAACTAAGTTTAATTTACTTGCAGCTTCATCAGGTTCTTCCAAATTTATATTAGGTGCAATAAAATTATTTTGCATCATTAATATGGAGTAAATAACTTCACTAGCACCTGCCATCCAGCATTCATGACCTGTCATGGATTTAGTAGAGCTTACGTAGGGTCCTTTTTCTCCAAAGACTTCTAAAATAGCTAATGCTTCGTTCGCATCGCCAACTGGTGTTGAGGTAGCATGCGCATTAACATATTCAATATCTGACGCTTTTATATTAGCTTGATTTATAGCCATTTTCATAGCACGTGCTGGACCATCTACGTTTGGTGTAGAAATATGATCGCCATTGGAAGAAAATCCGTAACCAATAACTTCACCATAAATGGTGGCTCCGCGTTTTACAGCAGATTCATAAGTTTCTAAAATAAGTGTTGCTGCTCCACCACTTGGAACTAAACCATCTCGATTTTTATCAAACGGACATGATGCCTTTTTGGGGTCATTATTGACAGAAAAAACACCTAATCCATCAAAACTTCCCATAGCAATGGCATTTATTTCTTGAGCACCACCACAAATAACATAATCTTGAAGTCCACTTTTAATGAGTTGATATGCCATTCCAATAGAATGAGATCCGCTAGCACAAGCTGCACTTATGGTGAAATTTATACCACGTAATTTAAAAATAGTGGATAAGTTCATGGTAACCGACGAGTTCATACCTTGAAAAATAGCTCCCGAACCAACCAAAGTCGTGTCTTTTTTCTCCCGTATTTTATCAACAGATTCTACAACAGATTTTGCTGTACTATCATTTCCATATAAAATACCAACTTCATGCTGATCTAAAAATTCTTGTGATATTTTAGCGTTTTCTAGCGCTTCTAGGGTTGCTATGTATGCATATTCTCCCTCTTCGCCTAAACTTATGCGTTGTCTTCGGGATAATAAATTTTTAAGATTGGGTTGCTTTACCATGCCAGTTAATGGAGAACGATAGCCAAATTCTATGCGGTCAGTATCAGCCACAATTCCAGAATCACCATTATATAATGATTGTTTTACAGCCTCTAAATTTTCTCCTATACAGGAATAAATTCCCATTCCTGTAATTACAACTCGTCTCATTTTATTAAACGTTTAAGAGTAAATGCCTCCATTAATATTTATAACCTCACCCGTAATATAAGACGCTTTTTTTGATGCTAAAAAAGAGACAGCATAAGCTACTTCTTCTGGTTCCCCAAAACGGTTTATAGGTATCATGCTTTTTAATTCTTTTTCATCTAAAGCGGCTGTCATATCTGATTTTATAAAACCAGGTGCTACAGCATTTACGGTAATATTTCGTTTTGCTACTTCTTGAGCTAATGCTTTTGTAGCTGCTACTAATGCGCCTTTTGCTGCGGAATAGTTAGTTTGTCCAGCTGTACCTTTAACGCCTGAAACTGACGCCACATTAATTATACGGCCATAACGATTACGCAATAGTTTTTGAATGAGATGATTGGTTACATTATAAAATCCATTTAAGGATGTGTTTATAACATCTTGCCAATCTTCCGGTGGCATCCACATAAACAAGCCGTCTTTAGTAATACCAGCATTGTTAACAATAACCTCAATTAACGCCTCTTTATTTTGCTCTTGCCACGCATCCAAAGTCGATTTTACTTGGTTAGCATCCGTAACATTAAATTGGATTATTTCGGCAGTTTTACCTAAAGCTTCAATATCTTTTTGAGTTTCTAAAGCAGCTTCTTTGTTGCTATTATAATTTATTAAGATGTGGTAATCAGAATCTTGTGCAAGTTGTTTGCAAATTGCTTTCCCAATTCCTCGAGAACCACCAGTTATTAAAGCACATTTCATGTATTTATATTTTTCAGGCTATTGCTAATTAGTTTTCCAAACTAATGAAATAATTCTAAATTTTCAAACCATAAGTTATTTAATGGTTCACCTTTTGTTGTTAAATAAGTCCAAGATTTTTTCTTTTTAACGCGTGCAAGTCCGTTAATAAAGCCTTTTTGATTGTTTTTTGAGAAAATTGAAAATCCGCCAGCTGTTATTTCATAATCTTCAGGAATTACTAACTCACCTTTTGTATTTATAAAACCCCATTCTTTTCCAGTAGTAACAGGTGCTAAACCACTTTCACTAAAAATTTCAGCATCTTTATATTGAAAAGGAATAATAACGTCTCCAGACGTATTAATATAACCCCATTCTTTTCCGTAATTTACTGGTGCTAATCCATTTATGAATGCACGTGCTTTATCAAATTTTGGTTCAATAATCCACTCACCTTTGGTGTTTATGAATCCTATTTTACCATCTTTTTTAGCGTATGTATTTTCTGCATTATGGGAAAAATCCCAAATTTTTTCAGCACCAGAAATTTCTTTAAATTCACCATTAATAATCAGTCCGTAGCGTTCGCCAAGATTGGCTACAACTTGTCCATTGTTCATGTTACTAACACCGTCATATTCTGTTTTTACTACATATTTCCCAGTACCATCTACCAATCCCCATTTTTCATTTTCTAATACTTTAGCAGAACCATTTTCGAAATCGAACACTTTCGTGAATTTTGGTTCAATAACAATTTCTCCTTTAGTATTTATAAATCCAACACCAGATTCTTTGCGGATAATAGCATAACCATTTTCAAAATCATAAACCTTATCGGTAATTACATCTTTTAAAACGTGTTCGCCTTTTTTATTGATATAAATCCAGTTTTTATCTTTTAAAACAACGGCTATTCCTGAATTAAAACCTTTAGTTTTATCAAATTGTGGCTCGATAACCCATTCGCCTTTACGGTTAATAAAACCCCATGATTTTTTGTCTAAAGAGGCTTCTGCTAAATCATCTGAAAAGTTTTTTGCTACCTTAAACTGTGGCTTAATATGCCAAGTCCCGGTTTTTGTAATGTAGCCATAATCGCCCTTTTCATTAGCTAATGCTAATTCTTGAGCATGAACAGAAATTCCTAAAAAAAGTAGAATTACGAAGAATGCTGTTGTTTTCATAAGTATATATTTTATGTTTTATTATTAATGATATAATCTTTAACAAGGTTAACATAAGGATACATAATAACGTCTTCTTTAAAAACAGGAACTATTTTGCGAATAGCATCATACATTTTTCTTGTTTTTGAAGAAATACCATCTTGAACTTCAAGAAATTCAATGGCTTGTACTATGGTAATTAATTCAATAGCAACTACTTCAAACGCATTTTCAATAACCTTTTTAGTAATTAAAGCAGAATTGGTACCCATACTAACAATATCCTGATTGTCATTATTATTTGGGATACTATGAACGTACATTGGGTTGGAAAGCATTTGGTTTTCCGCTGTAGTTGATGTTGCCGTGAATTGAACACCTTGCATTCCAAAATTTAAACCAAGTTTTCCTAAATTAACAAAAGGCGGAAGCATATCATTTAATCTGGCGTTTAATAAGTAATTTAATTGACGCTCTGATAGCATACTCATTTTGGCTACTACAATTTTAAGCTTATCCATTTCTAATGACACATAATCGCCATGGAAATTTCCACCGTGATATACATGTTTCTTTTCAACATCTACAATAGGGTTGTCGTTTGCTGAATTGACTTCTTCTATTAAAATATTTTCAACAGAATTAAGCGTATCTAAAACAGGACCAAGAATTTGTGGTACACAACGTAGAGAATAATATTCCTGTACTTTTTCTTTAAAAACAGACACATCCTCATTTTTACTATATAAATGGTGTTCTCTTTTACGTGTTAGCTTGCTATCTTGTAAATGCTCGCGCATGCTTTCTGCTATTTGACGCTGTCCAATATGTCTTTTAGATTGGTTTAATTCATAAGATAAATGATCATCGTAAGCTTTTACAATTTCATTAATAGCAGCAGAACTACTGGTCATCCAACCTAATAATTGACGTGAATACAACGTGTTTACAATACCAATACCTGTCATGACTGACGTTCCGTTCATGAGTGCTAAACCTTCACGCAACTCAACAGAAATGGGTTTTAAATTTTCGATTTCAAAAACGTCTTTTGTACTTTTGCGGTTGCCTTTATAGAATACTTCGCCTTCGCCAATTAACACGAGCGCTAAATGTGCTAATTGAACCAAATCACCACTAGCACCAACACCACCATGTTCATAAATTAAGGGTGTAATGTTACGGTTTATTAATTCTGCCATGAGTTCAATTACCGAAACATGAACACCAGAATGTCCTAATGATAACGTGTTTAGTCTGGCAAGCATGGCAGCTTTTACATACATTGGCGCAATAGGTTGCCCAGTTCCTGATGCATGACTGCGAATTAAATTGTATTGGAGCTGAATACGCTGTGAATCTTCAATTTTATATTGTGCCATGGGTCCAAAACCCGTATTGACACCATAAATGACTTTGTTTTCGGAAAATTCTTTTAAAAAATTGAAACTATTTTTTACGGTTTCAATTACTGCTT
Organism: Flavobacteriaceae bacterium UBA5079; assembly: GCA_002414705.1. Classification (GTDB taxonomy): domain Bacteria; phylum Bacteroidota; class Bacteroidia; order Flavobacteriales; family Flavobacteriaceae; genus Algorimicrobium. The sequence continues at coordinate 60,418 of DIAL01000018.1, read as the reverse complement.
CGTCTATCTGAATAGGTTCATTTTTAAAAATTACTTTATAAAAATCTTCTATTTCTAATTTCCCTTTAAATTTAAGCATCTATGATATATTGTTTTTTTTCAATAAGTTTGTATGAATAACTAGCACTAAAGTAGTTATTTGGACTGCAAATTTATAATAATTAATGAATTAATACTACTATGGCAACAAGTGATATGAAAGTAGATGTTTTAGTTATTGGTGCAGGACCATCAGGCTGTGTAGCTTCCGCTTATTTACATCAGCAAGGATTAAACGTTAAAGTAGTAGAAAAAACAACGTTTCCAAGATTTGTAATTGGTGAAAGTTTATTGCCAAGATGTATGGATCATTTTGAAGAAGTTGGCTTGATAGATGCTTTAAAAGCTGCGAATTTTGAAATAAAACGTGGTGCGCGCTTTATGAAAGGTGATGTTGTTTGTAATTTTGATTTTAGCGATAAGCATTCTGAAGGTTGGGATTGGACTTGGCAAGTGCCTCGTGCAGATTTTGATGCCATTTTAGCTAACGAAGTTGAAAAAATGGGTGTTAATATTTCTTTTGAACACGAAGTTGTTGCCGTAGAAATTGACGATAATGGCTCATCCACAACAACCATTAATGATGCAGAAGGTAATCCATACAACGTAGAAGCCAAATTTATTGTAGATTCCAGTGGCTATGGACGTGTTTTGCCACGTTTATTGAATTTAGATAAGCCATCCAGTATTCCAGAACATTCATCAATTTTCGGTCATGTTAAGGATGTTAATAGACCTGAAGGAAAAGAAGGCACGTTAATTACTTTTGATGTGCTAGATAAAGATACTTGGTTTTGGGTAATTCCGTTTTCTAATGGGAATACCAGTTTGGGTTTTGTTGGAAAAAATGATTTTATTGATTCTTTTGAAGGTGACACAACCGAACGTTTACAAAACATGTTTAAGCAATCTGATTATTATCATGAGCGTTTTAAAGATGCGCCATTATTGTTTGAGCCTAAAAGTATTAGAAACTACTCTAAGGCGGTGACAAAATTTTATGGGAAGGGTTTTGTTTTAACAGGAAATAGTGCCGAATTTTTAGATCCTGTTTTTTCGTCTGGTGTTACATTTGCTACAGAATCTGCCTTAAAGTCTGCTAAATTAATTAGTAAGCAGTTACAAGGAAAACCGGTTGATTGGGAAGAAGATTATTCCAATTATATTAAATCTGGTGTAGATGTGTTTTCAACGTATGTAAAAGAATGGTACACTGGAAATTTACAAACGTTATTCTTCCACAGACCAGAAAACCTAGAAGTTAAGCGTCAAATATGTGCTGTTTTAGCTGGTTATGTTTGGGATGATACTAACCCGTTTGTTACCAAGCACAACCGTATAGTAAAATCTTTAGCACATTTAATTAATATGGAAAAAGAAAAAAGCGCTTCTGTTTAGAAACGCTTTCTAGATTAATTGAGTAGTATTAAATATTATTTGGCTTTTTTCTGTATCGTTTTAGCTAACTCTTTAGCTAATTTGGCATAACCTTCAGAAATACGATAGCCCGAATTATAGTCGTAACCCATAGCGCCTTTACCTTCAATTTTAGTATATTCAACTGCAAATATAATAGTGTTTGGAGCATCTGTTTTATAAACATATAGGGTAGCTTCTACTTTCGCATTCTGACGCATAACGCCTACATTGTAACCAGGATATAGCATGGTGGTATGGATTTTCATGGTATATTCAGCGCCAATACCTTTCCCTACTTTTACTTCACCATCGTCGAAACGCTTATTAAATGATTCAATAAATTTTGGTTCGTATCGATTTTCACGATCAGCAAACCAGTTTTTCTTAAATTCTTCGCCAGTTCCTTCTTCTTTGTCGTCGCGTTTGTTCATTTTATCTTCTAAAAATGCGTCTTCAGAATCAAATTTTGGAATCTGTAAATCGGTATATTCAAATACCAAGTTATAAGCTGAAATTCCTTTCAGGTCTTTCCAATCGCCTTCAGTAATTTTTGTTTTTTGTGCGAAAATGGTCGTAGACACCAGTAATAATGTAAATACTAAAATATTTTTCATGTTGTTTTAATATATTGGTTATGAGGCTAAAATAGTAAAACTCCAACACATAAAATATACGATGAATTACGTATTTTTCTAAATAAACTAAAAGT
>DIAL01000018.1:55854-58135 GCA_002414705.1 Flavobacteriaceae bacterium UBA5079 | reverse complement strand
GGATTAATAATAAAGTTTAGCTACTAACTTTTGCTGTCAAATTAGTAAGCATGTTATCCGTAATATCATCTAAAGAAAACTGATGTTTCCAATTCCAATCTTTACGAGCATCTTGGTCGTCAATACTACTAGGCCAAGAATCGGCAATTTCTTGACGGAAATCTGGATTATATTCAATGGTAAAGTCCTTTAAATGCTTTTTAATTGAAGCCACCATATCTTTTGGTGTAAAACTAATTGCAGATAGGTTATACGATGAGCGAATTTTAATGCTACTAGCAGGTGCTTCCATAATTTGTACGGTTGCTTTAATAGCGTCTTCCATATACATCATAGGAAGTTCTGTGTTTTCAGACAAAAAGCAATCGTAATGATTATTTGCAATAGCTTTATGGTAAATATCTACAGCATAATCTGTAGTTCCACCTCCTGGTAATGTTTTCCAACTAATAATTCCTGGGTAGCGAATGCTTCTAACATCTACACCGTATTTATTAAAGTAATATTCACACCAACGTTCACCAACTTGTTTGGTAATACCATAAACAGTGGTAGGTTCCATGATGGTATATTGAGGCGTTTCTGTTTTTGGCGTAGTAGGTCCAAATACGGCAATACTTGATGGCCAAAATATTTTTTTAATTTGTCCGTTTTTAGCTAAATCCAGAACGTTAAATAAAGTACTCATATTTAAATCCCAAGCTTTCATTGGGAATTTTTCACCAGTAGCGCTCAACATAGCAGCCATAAGGTACACCGTGTTTATTTCATATTTTTCAATACAAACTTTTAAGCTAGTAGGATCTTGAGCATCTAAAATTTCAAAAAGACCAGAGTTTACAATATCTAAATTTGTATAGCTAATATCACTAGCAACCACTTGGTCATCGCCATGAATTTCTCGTAATTTATGAGTTAGTTCTGAACCAATTTGGCCACAAGCACCAATGATTAAAATTTTAGATTTCATGACGTGTTTTTTTTAAAAATCATTCAAAAATAACAAGAATTTACTGATGAAATGATAAATTTAACTAAAAATAATAGGCGTAAAATAAACTATTATTATATTTAATAGCTAATATCCACTAATACAATATATTTGTAGTAACCTCTAGAAAAAAATATGAAAAACATTTTTTTAATACTTGTTTTGTGCTTGGTATCATGTCAGGAAACCAAAACAGAAACGGACCAAGTACAAACCGACAACTTATTAAGTGAATTGGTAACGAAAGAAGATATAATAGCTTTAAAATTTACCGATTTTATAGCAGATGCTAACGTTGAAAAAATTATTAGCGGTTGGGCTAAATATCGTGAATTAAATACCATTATTTTAGATGTGAAATCTGGAAATTTATCCTTTTTTAAATCTAATGAAGAAATTGTGGCAGCACTCAATAAGGATCTAAAAACGACAATTCCAGAAGCTATAAATTCGCCACTTATTTTATCTCGTGTTATTGCGGTTGAAACTAAAATATACAAATTAGAAGGTGTTGTTAATTTAACTACTCCAACAAAAGAATCGCTATTGGAATCTGTAAAAGAATTACTTGTTGCATTTTCAAATTTAAATCTCCAAATGAACAAGAAAGTAGAAAAAGAGTCTCAAAAGATTGTAAAACCCTATTAATAATTGTTTTTATTAATTTTTTGTTAATATATAGTTCATTATAATTTCCAAAAATCAAATAGTAGTAAATTGTATCGTTAAATAAACACAAAACTTATGAATTTAAACTTTAAAAAAGCATCATTATTGAGTGCAGCTGCCTTTATGGGCTTAATGGCATGTAAAAATGATGCAAAAGAAGACACAGCGCTTGTAGAAGAAGAGTCTATTCCAGGCATAAATTTGGAGTACATGAATACTGATGTCAAGCCAAATGATGATTTTTTTAATTATGTTAATGGTACATGGTTAAAAACGACTGAAATTCCTGATGATCAATCTACTTGGGGAAGTTTTAATGAACTCCGTAAAAAAACAGATGCCGATGCTTTAAGCATTTTAGAAGCTGCTATGTCTGATAATAAGGATATGAATAAAATACAGGTTTTACCAGGATCTGACCAAGAAAAAGCCGTGTTTTTATATCAAACTATCATGGATACAGTTGGTAGAAATAATCAAGGTTTGGATCCAATAAAGCCGTATTTGACTAAAATTGATGCCATTGAAAACATTAATGACTTACAGGCTTATATGATTGAAATGGAACCACTAGGAGGTGGCGGTTTATATGGTTTTGGCGTAGGTTCAGATCCTAAAGAG
>DIAL01000018.1:49375-55717 GCA_002414705.1 Flavobacteriaceae bacterium UBA5079 | reverse complement strand
AAGCAACAGAAATGTGGGTTATTTAGGAGGTGGAAGTACAGGCTTGCCAGATCGTGATTATTATGTAAAAGATGATGCTGATTCTAAAGAAAAACGCGAAAAATATGTATCACATATTACAAGAATGTTACAATATTTAGGAGAGACAGAAGCTGACGCAAATGCAGAAGCTAAACAGATATTAGCTTTTGAAACCCGTTTAGCAGAAGCTAAAATGGATAAAGTAGATAGACGCGATGCTAGAAAACGTTACAACCCTAGATCTATAGAACAAGTACAAGAAATGGTGCCTGTTGTTAATTGGAAAAACTTTTTAAATGGCATTGGTGTTAAAGAATTAGATACGGTTATTATAGGCGATTTAAACTATTTTAATCGCTTACAAGAGGTTTTAGCTGAAGGAAATGTAGCCGATTGGAAAGCCTATTTACGTTGGGATGCTTTCAATGGTGCTGCTGGACAATTAAGTACCGATTTAGAAACTGCAAGTTGGGAGTTTTATGGTCGTGAGTTAAATGGCGCTAAAACACAACGACCACGTGACGAACGTGCTTTAGGATCACTAAACGGAACAGTTGGTGAAGCGTTAGGAAAATTATATGTTGATAAAATGTTCCCTCCAGAAGCAAAAGCCAAAGCTGAAAAAATGATTAAGAATGTTATCCTAGCGTTTGAAAATCGTATTAATAACTTGGAGTGGATGAGTCCAGAAACCAAGAAAAAAGCGATTGAAAAACTACAAGCAACATCCATTAAAATTGCATATCCTGATAAGTGGAAAGATTATTCTGCATTAGAAATTAAAGGTGTTGAAGAAGGTGGATCTTATTTACAGAATTCTTTAAATGCTCGTGCTTGGAATTTTAAAAAGGATATCGATAAATTAGGAAAACCAGTAGATAAAAGTGAATGGTATATGGCACCACAAGTTGTGAATGCGTATTTCAATCCATCTTATAACGAAATTGTTTTTCCTGCAGCAATTTTACAGCCGCCTTTTTATAATTATAAAGCGGATGATGCTGTAAATTATGGTGGAATTGGTGCTGTTATTGGTCATGAAATATCCCATAGTTTTGATGATTCTGGTGCACGTTATGATAAAGATGGAAATTTAAATAACTGGTGGACAGATGCCGATTTAGAGCAATTTGAAACATTAGGAAATCAATTAGCCGATCAATATAGTGCTATTGAAGTTTTGCCAGACGTAACTATTAACGGAAAGTTTACTTTAGGAGAAAATATAGGTGATTTAGGTGGTGTTTTAGCTGCTTATGATGCGTTACAATTAAGTTTTATAGAAAATGGCAGACCAGAAGATATTGATGGCTTTTCAGCAGAACAACGTTTCTTCATGAGTTGGGCAACTGTTTGGAGAACTAAAATGCGTGACGATGCTTTAAAAACACGTATTAAAACAGATCCACATTCTCCAGGAATGAATCGGGCTGTTCAACCTTTATTAAATATAGATGCCTTTTACGACGCTTTCAATATTAAAGCAGGTGATAGTATGTATATTGCGCCAGAACAACGTGTTCGTATCTGGTAATAGTTTTAAAACATAAAGTTATAAAGTAAAAAAGCAGTCTATTTTTAGACTGCTTTTTCTTTGAAAAAAATCACGCTTTCGAGTTATACATAAATATCTAATAGTTGAATTAAAACCTATTAATAATTGCCTATATGTATTTATATATTTTTAACATCTAATATATTTTGTAAAAATCGCTTACTACAGGCTTTTGTTTTAACTATAAATGTACGTGTTTTAACATCTGTAGAACCTGTACTAGCTGATTTCATTTGTACTAACATCAAATTAGTCATGTTTTTATTTATCATCTTAAATACAGCTTAAGTGTTTCTTAAATCAAAAAATGGGTGATATAATTAAATATCACCCATTTTTTCTACTAGTAATCAACTATAGCTTTCTTTAAAACTATTTCTTTATAACCTTAAAGGTTTTTTGAGCATTATTTATGGTAACGGTTACAAAGTAAACGCCATCTTCTAATGTATTCATATTTACAGTTGTCTTTAAGTTGTTTGGTTTTGCAACCTGAACTTGTTGTCCTACAATATTAAAGATACTAACATTTGAAATGGTATTTCCAGCCTCAATTGTTAAGGTGTTAACAACAGGATTTGGATAGTATTTAAATGTTTCAAACGTATTAGACTCCACACTTAAAGAAGGATCTGGATACGCAAGTATGGTATATTCTGCAGCACTAGAAGCATGTACCATAATTAGGTATGTATTTCCAGCAATTAAATCACCTGTTCTTGGTGTTGTATTATTAAAACAACTTGAAATACCTGTCACATAACCTGCAGTACCTGTTTGGGAGCAATTTTCCGTGTTGTAAACCGTATAACTTGCACTACCACTAACTCTTGTAAAATTAAAGTTATACATTCCAGTATATTGCGGTGTAAAAGCATACCAAACAGATTCAGTTGTAGAACTTGCACATCCTTCAGCTGAGTAATACGCAGCATCAGTAACGTTTATATTGCCAGAAATAGCGTTATTTCCATTCATGTCAACAGATTCTGTTAATGTAAATGCACCTGAACAATCGCTGTTAGCTACAGCATCTGGTAATCTATTAACAGTTAAGTCAAACGTTACACCTGGTCCTGTTTGAGTTGATTGAACCATTACATAATAGTCTGTTCCAGCTTGTAATGATAAAACTTGTGCTGAACTGGAGTTGCAATTTGTAGAAAGAGCATTCAAATTAGCGCAAGAACCTTCATACACATAGAAAGTGGATAGAGCCGGTTGATTTGTTGGGTTTTCAGCAAAACTAATTTCATAGATACCAGTTACTGATGGATTTAATGTATACCAAACATCGCTAATTCCTGAAGTGTTACATGAGTTGTTTGCTGATGTTGTGGCTCCTACAGTTGTACCCGATGTTAGCACTGGTGTACCAACAGTGGCTGATACTGTAATGCTTTCTGCACCAACACATTCGTCATTAACAGGTGCAGCAGGAGGCTCTTTTAAACAAATATCATAGTTTTGAGCATATTCTCCATCAAGTCTTGTATTGTTGCGGATATAATATGTTTGTCCAATAGTTAAGTTCGTTAACGTAACAAAGTCCCCAGTAAAACAATCAACACTGGTAAGTGAACCGCATGATCCTACCAATAATTCTGTTGCTTGTATAGTTCCACCAGTTAAGTAGCCAGGCGTAGAAACAATATTTAAATATTCTAAAATAGTAGTAGTGCTTGTTGCTACAAAGCTAAACCAAACATCGTTATTGTTATTATTTGAAGATGCACACGTATCAGGATCTGTTACCGATTCTGTTGCACCTGCATTGCTTGCGCTAATAAATAAAGTGCATGAGTCATCGGTATTAACTGATAAACTGATAGGGTTTGCGCACTCATCATTACTTGGAGGGCAGTAAAAATATGATGATGCTTCAGAAATACAGCTGCTATCATCATCATTCGTTAATGTGAAGTTTACAGTTGTTCCACTCATGTAAGGACCCATATTTACAAGTCCAGTCGTGTTAATTCCAGTCACATCAGCAGTTGATCCGATGTCGTCACTTAAGGTTAAAGTAGTTGCGCTTCCTAAATAAGAAACATCCACATCTACTGAAAACATACCTGTTCCACAATCCGCTATATTAGCTGTTGAAGCTATAGTTGGGTTAATACAAGAGTTTCTTTGAATTATTAAACTATATGTATAGGTTCTAGAAGCACTAGAATTACTTAAAACTATAAAATAGGTATTTTCTGCAGATAAAACGACTTCAGATAAATTTAAAGCTCCTCCTGAATTAAATGTACCTACATAAGCTACACATTCTGTTGCTACATCAGGGCATCCTTGAACTACATGAATACTAGGGCCATTATTAGAAATATTAGCTAAATCAATATTTATTGAAATATCTTCAGTTGGTGTTATTGAATAAAAAACATCTTTTCCGCTCATATAACCATTGTTACAAGGACTAACATCAATGTTATTTTCATAATTATTAGTATCACCAGCTGCCTCAACATAAGGGAAGCTTAATATTTCAAGTGGATTAGAACAAGTTGCTCCAGCAATTGGTGCTACACGTGTTGTAAAACTTTCCTCAGTACATGACATGGCATCACCAAAACTATTTACAGGAACTATATTAACATAATACAATGTTTCATAGTCTAAACCTGAAAGTGCTAAATTTGTTTCTGTAGTTGAAACTTCGTTTGCAATTTCAGTTCCGCCACTTGTGGTACCAACAGATACTTTATACTCGGTTGCTATACCTGTAGCACGACTCCATGTTAGTGTAACGTCAATATCTGCATCGGATGAACCATTTAAAGGAGACGTAAGCGTTGAATCACAATTTGGCGCACTATCTGCTACTTGTGTTATTGAAAGATTATCAATAATAAAAAACAGTCTAGTTCCAGATGTATTTATTGCAGAAGCACGAACTTGAACATCTGCGCCATCTGCTATTGTACCCATTGGAAGAGTAGTGCTAGCTGTAGCACACGTAGCTAAATTAACAAATGTAAAGTCGGAATCATCAACACTTGTTAAGTTTAGCCAGTTTAGTCCACCATCTGTAGAATAATCTAAATCAATACTTCCCCAACCTGCTGGTGGTGGATTCTGTGAAGGTGGAAACCCGAATGCTACCGAAAAAACGTTGTAGCTAAAATTTACTGTAATAGCGGTACCGTTAGATATACCAATATAGTTAGGCGTTGTAAAAGTTCCTGTCGTTGCATCAAATAAATTGGCAGACATGGCTTGGCCTGATCCACCACAAGCACCGGTTGTACTTGAGCTTAAGCCTGTGTTTGTCCAGCCTGCAGGTAAACCGCCATCAAAATTTTCAACAATCTCTATTTGAGAGAATGCCGTGACACCTAATAGCATCATTAAATAAAAGGTAATTTTCTTCATTGTTTTTAGTTTAGATTATTAATTAGTAATTTAAGTTAGATTCCTTTATTAATTTATTTGACTCCTTTATGTTGTAGGTGTCTTTACCTTACGATCTATATTTTATGTTAAACACACACTACCATGAAATCTGGATAATAGTTTAAAAGCTAAATTTAAGGATAGAATTACTATATATAAAGGATCGTACTTTTGTATTTCCCGAAATTCGAAAGGTATTTACAGAGTTTAAATACCTAATAATAAGTAACTTAAGTCTAAATTAAAGATTTATTTCCGATTTTATAATTTTTCTTTTTTTTAATGATTTTTTTGACTTTTTTTTAATCAAAAGACCCAATTAATGATAGTTTCTTAAAAAAATTAAGATTTATAATGGTTAATAAGATTTCTAAAATCACCAATTATTCATGATTTTTAGACATAAAAAAACATCAATTTTAAGTTATAAAATTGATGTTTTAAAAAGTTTGTTTTAGTCAATAGTATGTCTAAAATATTTTTCTGGAAATAGTAATTTACTACTCTTTTGGTGTTGTATCTTTTTTCTGATTTAAAATAGCATTTTTGCTTAATAGTGCTAAATTAAAATTGGGTGCTAATTTTAAAGCTTCATCTAAAACAGCTGCAGCAGCATCAATATTAGTAACTTTATTTTCATTGTAAGTTGTAAGTGCTTTCAAATATAAAAAACCTGCTTTTAGAGGTACTTGATACGGTTGTTGACTCTCGTAATATGTTTTCCCCATATTTTCCTTGGAATTTGTTAAACCATATTGAATGTAGGAATTAGATTCTGGTAATTTATTCGTTTGCAAATATAATTCAGCAAGTTCATAAGCTATCATTGGGTCTGGCGAGCGTTTAAATAACTCTTCAAAATGAATAAGCGCACGATTAGGCTCATTAATCGCTTTTAAAGAAACGGCTTTTACCTCAACAGCAATGTCAGAATCTGTAGTTCCAGCATCAATACCAATGGTATTTAAGGCTTGAACATGATTACCTTCACTCATATAAACCATTGCTAATGTGTCTTTGTGTGCTTGTGCTTCTGAAGGCGACAACAAAATTAAATGGGTTAAGCCATTGATGATCCCTTGAGAGTCTCCCTGAATTTTCATTTGCTTATAATATTCGCGATAATGATTCAGTAACTCTTGACTGTTTTGTGCTTGTGCCTGAAATCCTAATACACATACCGCAACAAAAAGTAATTTCTTCATAAAATGATTATTTAACTAGGCATCAAAGCTAAAAAAAAATGTGAATCAATATCTTAAAACAATACTAATTTATTGAATTGTAAATTTAGTTTTAATAATAACGGCATCATTTAGTACAAATGGCTTTGGAATCATCTCATGTGTTCTGGCAGGAAT
>DIAL01000018.1:21375-49249 GCA_002414705.1 Flavobacteriaceae bacterium UBA5079 | reverse complement strand
TCTTCAGCAAATCATAAGTTGCTTCATAAAACTGCAATGTTGTTTTTTGGTTCTTTGGAACGGATAAACGCATGACTAACGGTTCATTATCTGACACATAATAGGTAAACAGACGGTTGTTAAAGCGTTCTTTAAAAACGGCATCCGATTTTTTAGATTTTGTAGCAGGAACATCATTTATAATTGCCTTGTTAAAAACCATCATGCTATCAGCAAATACCTCTATGCGTTCTGCGTTTCTTTCAGATTTAAATTGAAGCGTTATATCACGGAACTCCCCTATTATAGTATCCGATAGAATCGTGATTTCAGGTTTTTTAAGCGCTTCTACAGGAGCATTTTTGGTGAACGTAAATCCCGATTTATATTTACTTCCCAATGTGTTTTCATTTAATAGCGTTGCATTATCAGGCGAATTTGTTAAATAGGGCTTGGTATAGGCATCTAAAATGTCATCATACGTTGCCCAAACTGCTGTGTTGGAATTACTGTCCAAAACGTAATTTAAACTGTTGGGTTTGGGTCTGTCTTCAGAAAAATCAGATTGAATATTAGCAACTACCAAACATATAATGCATACAATTAAAAACAAGTAAGCCCACAACTTTTTATGCTTTAGAAAGCCAAAAACAGAAGCTAGTAATCCAAAAATTAAAACGACTAAAATGCAGGAAACAAAAAGAATTTTTAAGCCGAGCCCTACCGGAAACATTTTTACAAATGGTACCATAATAGTTAGAACAGGGAAGCCTAAAAGTGTTAATAAAATGAGATTGGGTTTTTTTTGTCTAATTAACACAAACAAGGTTATTAATCCGAAGAAAACAGGAATAACAAAAAAGCTTGCTCCTGGCAATACAAAAGCCACTAGTGTGCAAATTAACAACCAGAAAAATAAAGGCGCAATATATAAGCTAGCGGTATTTTCTGGTTTATGAAATTTACTATATACCCAAAAACAAATAGCTAAAGCTAAAAAAGAAAACGCTAAAATATACAAATGACCATTGTAGGTAAAACCATGAAGCATTTCACCATATTGCGGATAAAGTTGTTTTAAAAGAAACCATAAGCCAAAGCCTATGCTTCCAGCCGAAAGCAGCGATATAAAGAAAGCTGCAAAACCACGACCAATTTCCGACCCTATAAATGCTTCCCGTTTAAAACCATAAATTAAAAGTCCAATAAATCCTAAAAGAGCTAAAATAAGCATCGGGAAAATCCAAGAAAACGGATAAATAACAGTTTTAAAAAGCGGTACGGTAAAATAAATATAATCTTCTGTACTTTTTACAGTGGCTAAATCTGCTTCAGAAAAATAATAGAGTAGCGGCATTAAATAACTGCCTTGGTGCTCCAAGGTATTTCGGTCTAAACGGTCATAAGTATCTAGAGCCGTGTGGTAATCAAAATGGTCATCAATAAAAGCAAAGTTAAAACCATCTATATTGCCATCTTCTCTAAATCGTGTTAAATCGGTATCATTTGGTAACATTTTATAAATGCTATAAGCAAGAGAATTGGCTACAGGAAATTCTGGATTAGCGGCAACAAAATGCTTCATAAGTTCCGCATTTCCTTGGTTGGTTTCAATAAGCATATAACTAGGTCCACCAGAACCACGTGCTTCAAAATTTAATACCAATCCCACATTTTTTGCCCAAGGATGTTGGTTTACAAAAATATCGGCACCATTTAATCCCAATTCTTCACCATCTGTGATAACAATTATAATATCATTCTTGGGTGTTTTATTCTCACTTATATAAGCGCGAAGACTTTCTAGAATCGTTACAACACCAGATCCTGCATCACTAGCACCAAAAGAGGAATGTGGTTGACTATCATAATGCGTTAATAAAACTAAAGCTTTGCCGTTTTCTGAACCTTTGTAACGCGCTATGATATTTTTTGGTTTGGATACGTTTCCCCATTGACTCATAGAAAAAGCTTCTTGAATTTCAGTTTCTAAACCCAAAGCCTCTAATTGCTGAATAATGTATTTTCTAACTTGACTATGTTCAGCATTTCCTAAGTAATGTGGTGCTTTGGATATGTGTTTTAAATGAACCAAAGCGCGTTCTGTTGAAAACTGATTTTCAGGCGTATCAAATTTTGTAATCTTACTAGGTAATAACACCGAAAAACTCCAGTAAACAGCAATAACAATAAGTATTAAAGCAATTAATTTTTTAAGCATGCGTTTTGGTAGTTTGTTATAAAATATAAAAATACATAAAATTATAAGCAATCTTAAACTTGTCTTAACGGTTTAGGAAAACTGGGCTAAATTCTTTATATTTAAAATCATAAACATCTAAAATTATGGGTATTAAAAGTTTTCAAGGTGCGCGAAAGCAGCAAAATAATTCCACCGTAAATCAGCAATTAAAGGTTAGCGATTATATGTCGCGCGATTTAATTACGTTTAAACCAGAGCAAACAGTTGATGAAGTAATCCATTCGTTAATTTCAAATAAAATTTCAGGCGGTCCAGTAGTGAATGCCAATAATGAGCTCGTTGGAATTATATCTGAAGGTGATTGTTTAAAACAGATTAGTGAAAGTCATTATTACAATATGCCAATTGAACAGGATATTGTAGAAAATAGAATGGTGAAACATGTAGAAACCATTGATGGTAATATGGATGTTTTTGAAGCAGCCAAAAAATTTTTAGATTCCAAAATTAGACGTTTTCCAATCGTTCAAGAAGGGAAATTAATTGGTCAGATTAGTCAGAAAGATATTTTAAAAGCAGCCATGCAGCTTAAGGGTCAAAATTGGAAGTAAAAATTACCCTTCTCGTTTTACCAAAGCATAATAATCGCCTTCAAGTGGCAAATAGCCTTGGTCATAAACAAAATAGTAAACTGTTCCAGCTTTGGTGGTGTATATACTCGTAAAATAATTAAAATCGAAACCTTTTTCAATGAGTTTAGCGCGTGATGATTTGGTTTTTTGTTCAGGATTTAGTTCTTCCAAAATGCGGTAATTTTTACGCAATCTGTTATTGGTGTTTCTAATTAGGTTTTTACTATCTGTATTTATCCGATTATTATAGGAGTTTCTACACGCATCGCTACAGAATTTTTTGTCTATTCTACCAACAATTTTTTCGCCACATTCTGGACATTGCTTTTGCATATTAGTGTTTTTTGTAGTTGAATTTAACTTCCTCGTCTTTGCCATTCTCTGAAATAACCACATACAGATTCATTTCAGTGTCTGAAATTTTTTCAAACGTAAATTGATCAAAATATACTTTATTGCCGTCTTTTTTTATGAATCTAAAATCGACTGTTTCATCCTTTTCTTCCCAACCTTTAAAATCGTTTCCAAAATGTTTTAGTTTAATAATGAGGTGTTATCAACTTGCCTGATTCCGCCTAATTCATAAAAAATAACGGTGTTATCCACTACCAGTTTAAAGGAAAACATCATGGAGTCTCCAAGCGGTGGACTCCAAAATTCTTCGGTAATTCCACCAAAAGCTTCACCTTTCCAATAGCCTTGAATCCATGAAACAGCATCCAAATTAGCTTCAGGAGATGTGCTGCCTTCCTGAAATTTTAACGTGTTATTTTGACAAAATCCAGTATGAAAAACTAGAAACAATAATAAAGTAGAAAAGATGGCTTTCATAAATTTAAATTTAAGAATGTGTTATAAAGATATAAATTAATCGTTTAGAAACAATTAAAGCGATTTCCCAACTACAACCGTATTCGTCTGATTTACTTTTTTATACACATCCACTTGGTAGATATGCGAATTTAAATAACTGATAATATGCTCCAATTTTTCCGATGTGTGTTTCTCCAACGAGGCATTAAATAAAATGGAACCACTGGCAGATTTTCTTTTTAAAACATGTTCCCAAAATGATAATTCTAAAAATTGCTCTGGAACGTTTAAATCTATGAATAAATCAATAATGATGAGGTCGAAAGTTTCATGCGTGTTTTGTACAAATTTCAATGCATCATCACAAATAATGTTTAAATTTTCAGAAGATTCTATTTGAAATTCACTTTTAGCAATGGCTATTATTTGTGGATCAATATCTACTGCTGTAATTTGATTCTGGTATTTAAAATCTTTTTTCAGTGTTTCAATAACACTGCCACCTCCAAGACCTAAAACAAGAATGGAATTCATATTTTTAAGGTCCAGTTTTTCCAAGCCCAATTTTAAAATCCGCTGTAACGAGCCATAAGAATAATTGGCATTTTTAGAATTCAAATGTTTTTTTCCGTTGTACCACGTGATTTCTAACGTACCGTTTATTTCCGATTTCACCCTTTTGGTAATAGGATATATGTAGCTTAATAGTCTTGCCATAGTAGCAAATGTAATCATTAAATATAGTTAATCAACCATTTACAAACGACTACAAACATTTACAAACGAATTTAAATAGGTAACTACCGACTAATATTTGCAATCCGTTGCATCTTTGCCTTGTTGATTTGACCTAATGATTTTCAACATAATTAAAACCTTATCTTATGAATACGTTAAGAAACAAAGTACAGTTAATTGGAAGACTTGGACAAGATCCAGAAATCATCAGTTTTGAAGATGGTAATAAAATGGCTAAATTTTCATTGGCCACAGACGATAGTTATAAAGACAAGAATGGCGAAAAAGTTGAACGCACCTACTGGCATCATGTAATTGTTAAAAATGGCTTGGTAAAAGTCGTTGAGGAGTATGTAACCAAAGGTCAGGAAATTGCTATTGAAGGCAAATTAACCAACCGGTCCTGGGATGATAAAGACGGAAAGAAACACTACATCACCGAAGTTTTATGTAATGAATTGCTGATGTTTGGTAAGTAAATTTTAATGTCATATTGTAAAAAGGAGCATCCAAATGGGATGCTCTTTTTTTGTTTGTTCAGTTTTAATATGAACCATTAAATCAAATTTAGAAAAAAATATGCTGCGCTAATCTAAACGTATTGGCATGTGCATCAATAATGGTTTTTATATCTGGGGAATAACCGCCACCCATACTACACATAATTGGTATTTCCAAGTCCTTGCAAGTTTGTAAAACAAACCGATCACGTTCTTTACAGCCAGAAACGGTTAACGCTAATTTTCCTAATTTATCAGAAGCTATAACATCTACTCCACATAAATAATAAATAAAATCGGGTTTTTCAGATGCTATTAATTTGGGAAGTGTTTCTTTTAAAATGGATAAATACCTGTCATTGGTTGTGTTGGTTTCTAGAGCAATATCCAAATCACTTTCTTCTTTTTTAAACGGGTAATTGCTTTTTCCATGCATAGAAAAAGTGAAAACAGAAGTGTCATTTTTGAAAATTTCAGCCGTTCCATTGCCTTGATGTACATCTAAATCGACAACCAATATTTTGTCTGCTAATTTTTTATTTTGAAGGTATCGCGCTCCAATAGCTTGGTCATTTAACAGACAAAATGCTTCGCCTCGATTGGAGTAGGCATGATGTGTTCCGCCTGCAATATTCATAGCAATACCGTTTTTTAAAGCGATTTCACTAGCTTTTATAGTGCCATCAGCAATAATAACTTCTCGTTTTACCAGTTCCTTACTTAATGGAAATCCTATTTTTCTAGCTGCTTTGGGTTCTAATGTTAAATGCAACAAATCAAGATAATATGCTTCAGAATGAACGCGTAAAATATGGGAATCATCAGGGATTTCCGGTTTAAAGAAGTTGCCATCTGTACAGGTTCCTTCATGAATTAACTGTTTTGGAAGCAGCTCATATTTTAACATGGGAAATCGATGACCGTCAGGCAAAGGATGTTTATAAATAGGATGAAACGCTATTTGAAGCATATTATTTATGCAATTTTAGTTGAATGCGTTTTCGTGGCACATCCACTTCCAGAACCTTTACAATAACTTGTTGATGTAAACTAACATGTGCATTAACATCACTTACAAAACTATCGGATAAATTAGATACGTGAATTAAACCACTTTCTTTTATTCCTACATCAACAAAAGCACCAAAATTAGTAATATTATTAACGATTCCTGGAAGCAGTTGCCCTTCCTGTAAATCAGTTATGGATTTAATATTTTGGTTAAATGTAAATACTTTGGCTTGCTCCCGAATATCCAATCCTGGTTTTTCCAATTCTTTAATAATATCTTGAAGGGTCGGTAAACCAACTAAATCTGTGCAATAATCCTGTAATTGTATTTTTTGAAGCACAGTTGCATTTCCAATTAATTCCGAAATAGGTTTTCCTAAATCTTGCGCCATTTTTTCAACAATAGTATAACTTTCAGGATGTACTGCGGAATCGTCTAGCGGATTTTTAGATTCTTTAATCCGCAAAAAAGCAGCACCTTGCTCAAAAGCCTTGTCACCTAAACGTGGCACTTTTTTGATGGCTTCTCGTGATTTAAAAACACCATGTTCTGTTCTGTAATTAAAAATATTTTCGGCTAACTTTGGCCCAATTCCTGAAACGTAACTCAATAAAGATGTACTTGCTGTATTGATATTTACACCAACTGAATTTACGCAGCTTTCTACTACCGTATCCAATTCGCTTTGAAGTTTTGTTTGGTCCACATCGTGCTGATATTGCCCAACTCCAATAGATTTGGCATCAATTTTTACGAGTTCAGCAAGTGGATCTTGTAAACGTCTGCCTATGGAAACGGAACCACGAACGGTAACATCGTAATTTGGAAATTCATCGCGTGCAATTTTAGAAGCCGAATAAATACTAGCTCCAGCTTCACTAACCACAAAAACCTGAATATCATTTTTAAAATGAACTTTCCGAATCAGCGCTTCGGTTTCTCTGGATGCCGTTCCATTTCCAATAGCTATGGCTTCAATTTTATACGCTTCGGCAAGCGAACTTATTTTTTTCATGGCACCAATAGCATCACTTTTTGGTGGATGTGGATAGATGGTTTCGTTGTGTTTTAAATTGCCTTGGGCATCCAAGCACACAATTTTACAACCCGAACGAAAACCAGGATCAATGGCTAAAATTCGTTTTTCACCTAAAGGCGAACCTAGCAATAACTGCTTTAAATTTTTAGCAAAAACAGTAATGGCGGAAGCATCGGCTTTTTCTTTAGCATTTTGAAGGGCTTCATTGGATAGCGATGGAAATAACAAGCGTTTATAAGCATCTTGAATGGCTAATTGAATTTGCTTTGCACAAGCATCGTTAGATTTAATGAGGCGATCTTCAATTTTATGCAACGCTTTTTCATCATCAATTGTGATTTTTACTTTTATAAAGCCTTCTTTTTCGGCACGTAAAATAGCGAGTAATCTATGTGAAGGAATTCGACCTAATGATTCTTCCCATTCAAAATAATCACGAAATTTCTGCGCTGATTCATCCTCTTTTTTAGATTTTACCACCTTGGTAGAAATCATAGCAAAACGTTCTAATTGCTGTCGGATATTATTTCGAATATCAGTACGTTCATTTACCCATTCCGAAATAATATGTCTGGCGCCTTCCAGAGCATCTTCAACTGAATTTACTTTGCCTTTCACATATTTATGCGCTAAAGATTCCAAATCAGAACTCCCGAAGTTTCGGGATTGGCTCATGATTATTTTAGCCAAAGGTTCCAATCCGTTTTTTCTGGCCGTTTCTGCTTTGGTTTTTCTGCTTTTTTTATATGGCAAGTAGATGTCTTCTAAAGTAATAATATCTTGAGTTCCTTCAATTTTTTGTTGTAATTCAGGTGTTAAAACATCTTGATCTTCTAGGGCTTTTAAAATGGTAGTTTTTCGTTTTTCTAACGTTTCAAACTGATCTTTATATTTTACAATATCACCAATTTGAACTTCATCTAGATTTCCTGTGCGTTCTTTTCTATACCGAGAAATAAACGGAATGGTACAGGCTTCATTTAATAATTCGACCGTATTTTTTACAGATGTTTCTGGTAATTGGGTATGAGAAATTATATAGGATATTAATTGCATATCTGTCTTTTAAATAGGGTGTAAATATAAGGACGTTCGCCTCCAAACGGATTTATAAAGCTGTAATTAAAGGTGGAAATGAGTTCAAAATCGGGACCTAATTTAGTTTCTAGCATGGTTACATTGTAACGTTGCAAGTCCAGACCACAGCATTTTTTAGCACCATTGGTTTCAAAAACAGCAATAAGTACAAAGCCATTTTTAGAAACTAATTTTGTAATGAGATTGAAATACGTGTCTTGTTCATTTTCGGTTAAAAAGAAATGCAAAACCGCACGATCTATCCATAAATCTATAGATTCTAATTGGTTTAATATTTCAGGATTTGTTAAATCGTCAACCACACCATTCAAATCGTAATTATGTGATTTTTTTATTCGAAATTGGAGTTTCTCTAATGCGTTTTCACTTAAATCATTTGCAATAAGATTGGTGTAGCCTGCATCCAAAAGCGCCTCAATTAATGTAGTTGTACCTGCGCCAACATTTAGGATTTTAGCATCTTTAGGTAATTTAGTTTGCGCTACCAATTTCATGGTTTGTTTTGGGTAGTCTTCAAACCAACCTAATTGGGAATCGTCTTTTTTATATGCGTTATTCCAATGCGATTTTAATTCAGATGACATATTTTATTGCGTTAGCGTGCCTTTTAAAAGTAGAAAATGGCATGATTTTTTCGTGCTCTAAATTACTAAAAAAACCTCGCAGTACATAGTCTGCGAGGTTTTTCGTTTATTATGTGGCAATTAATTATTCTACTGCTTCAAAAATTGCTAAAGGTGCCATTTTTGCCTTGTTTAATGTCATGGAATTTCCGTTTAATGAGACATTATCTACTTTTTCTAGTATGGCCATAAATTGCTTTTCAATAGTCATATCTGGGCAAGCCATCATGGTTGTTGCCATTTTTGAAAGCTTAATTTGTAATTCGTTTTCTATTTCAAAACTACCATTAAAATTATTACAACTTGCATTTCCGAAAACTCGGTTATCTTTGGTAGAAAAGGTTATAAATGCTTTAGAATCCGTAATGTCTTGTCCCATAAGTTTTACCAATTTCCACTTGGTATCTTTAAATGTAATGGCACTTTTATCATTCATGTTCTGTTTTTTTAAGACGTACATATCTGCCAATTCACCTGTAATAACATTACCCGATTTATCTAATTGAATGAGTTTGTTTTCACCTACTTTAAATTTGGTTTCGTTATCGTCTGATAATAGAATATTTTGCCCATTGTCTTCCCATTTATAATAACCACGTGTATCAAAAACGCCATCATTTTTGCCTAAATATTCAGTTACAGCCTCGTAGGACATGTCTTCATTTAAGCGAATAGTGGTTTTTATACCTTCGCAATCAGCACAAGGCAAGGTTCCAACATACGTACCTTTCCAGTCTAATGAATTTTGACTGGTATGCATATCTGGTTTTTTTTCAGACGAAACCGTTTCAATAGTACTTGCCTCTTGGTTTTCTTTTTTATCTGATTGGCAGCTCACTGTAAAAATGAGCGCTAAAATGGCTAGTTTTAATAGATGTTTTTTCATTTTAGTAAATTAATTATTTTTAAAATGTTTATTTAATGACTGAACTACTGTTTAAATCTTCTAAACTTAAAAAGTAATTAGACTATAGGTTGCTTTCTTTAAATCGAAGTAGCCATAATAAAGCTGGTTGTTATGAAAAAACACATTTTCAGCTGTGATGTACTTAAATTTGGTGCTGAATTTTTTGATTTTTTCAAATGCATTTTCTGAAATCTTACCTTTTACATGGTCAAATTCAGAATTTAATTTGGATGTAAAATAGGTAGATTTTGATGATGTGTAGGAGTTATAACTAAAATACGTAGGATTCATAACAACAATATTTGAAGAGCCAACAGTAGTTACACCACCTGTCATTATCATACCACCACCTGTATTAACTTCCTTGTATCCACCAAGGGTTATATAAAAATGATTATCCTGTTGTAAAACCGTAATACCTAAATCGCCAGATGTAATTTTGCGCAAATATTTAGAGCTTTCTTCAAGCTCACGACGGTTTACAAAAGGTACAGCTGTTGCGCCTTCTTGAATAATAGGTGTGTTTTTGAATGAAATGGACGCATCCTTTTTTACGAAGTATTCTTTTATAAGCGATCCCGAAATATCATTAATTAAGAAACGCATTTCATCTTTTGAACTCGCTATTTGATAAAAATACTGCGGACTGATGTAGGAATTAAAACGCTTTAGTTCGTCTAATTTACCTTTAGGATATGCATACGTTTTAACTTGATAGGATAAATCTTCTAAATTTAATGTGTACACCAAAGTCCCAAAATCTTCAATCTCAAATGTTAGATACGTTAAATTATCATATTGAAAGAGTTTGTTGGTATGCGATGTTTGCTCAATAGAATTAGGAACGCGTGGATCAATTTTTTGAATACTAGACTTACTGGTTCCGAATAGTGAAAAAGTGCTATAATTTTTACGTTCATATAAACTAACATCTTCCTGATCTATTTTCATAGTATTTATCAATTTAAAATCGAGATTATCGGTCATTTCACGGATAATAATTTCCTGATTTTTAGTGCTTGATAAAACGTATAGTTTGTTTTTATAGGGAAGCGCTTCAATAAAAAGCTCATCTTCAAAATTGAAATCTAATTCTGTTGCTGTACTATTTTTTGTTTCAAAATCTAATGTTAAAACAGCAAATTGCTTTCGCTTACTATTTGAGAATAAAATGTGCTGCTTAGAATTGGTTAACTTAAACCCTAAAGGTTCGTCATATTTACTTTTTATGAGTTCTGTTTGAAATTGTGACTGCAATTCGAAATCGGAATTAAACAAATACGCATAAACATCTTTGCGTTCCACTAAAAGAACCGTTAAATCATTTGTTACCGTATTGGAAAGGGTTACGGCATCTTTATTTGTTTTTCTAGAAACCTCCTCATTTTTGAAGGACATGGTTGTCTTCTGACTAAATGAGCTGATTTGAAATAACAGAATAATGACTAGTAAGATGTTTTTTTGCATAGGTTCGGGTTAAGATATTTGTAATCCATTTGTGACTGTTTCATCATCTGGATTTACAAAAACTAATTTTCCTTCTGGGTTTTCAGTCATTAAAATCATGCCTTGACTTTCAACACCGCGTAATTTTCTGGGTGCTAAATTAACTAAAACAGTCACTTTTCTTCCAATAATGTCTTCAGGTTTAAAGCTTTCAGCAATTCCAGAAACAATGGTTCTAACATCAATTCCTGTGTCTACTTTTAATACCAATAGTTTGTTAGCTTTTGGCATTTTTTCAGCTTCCAAAATAGTGCCAACACGTAAATCTAGTTTAGAAAAATCTTCAAACGTAATGGTTTCTTTTTCTGGTTCTACTTGCTTATTAGCAGCTTCATTGGCTTTTTTGCTGGCTTCCAATTTATCTAATTGGAGTTGAATGGTTTCGTCTTCAATTTTAGAAAACAACAATTCTGCTTGACCAATTTGATGTCCTGCTGGAATTAGCGTGTTTTTTGTTGAAATATCGTTCCATGAGTTCTCGATACTATTCTCCTGCGTCGAATCACTCGAACTGACGCGAAGAATATTTTTTAATTTTGTAGATGTAAACGGTAAAAAGGGTTCTCCTAAAGTAGCTAAAGCGGAAGCAATTTGTAAAGCGACAAACATGATGGTTTTGGTGCGTGCTTCATCTGTTTTAATGAGTTTCCAAGGTTCCTCATCTGCTAAATATTTATTTCCTAATCGTGCTAAATTCATGAATTCTTGTGATGCTTCACGGAATCTGTAACGTTCTATAGAACTTGAAATTACAGCTGGATAGGCTTTTATTGCTGCAAGTGTTTCTTCATCTACTGTTGAAAATTCAGATGCTTCTGGAATAAAACCGTCATAATATTTATTGGTTAAAACCACCACACGATTAATAAAATTTCCAAAAATAGCCACTAGTTCATTGTTGTTCCTGGCTTGAAAATCCGCCCAAGTAAAATCGTTATCCTTACTTTCTGGTGCGTTTGCTGTTAAAGCGTAACGCAACACATCTTGCTGATTAGGGAAATCTATTAAATAGTCTGGTAACCAAACAGCCCAGTTTTTAGAGGTTGATAATTTCTGACCTTCTAAATTCAAAAATTCGTTAGCAGGCACATTATCTGGTAAAATGTAAGATTCTTCTGCTTTTAACATACTTGGGAAAATAATACAGTGAAACACAATATTGTCTTTTCCAATAAAGTGTACCAATTTGGTATCGTCACTTTTCCAGTATGGTTCCCAATCTTTTCCAACACGTTCAGCCCATTCTTTGGTAGCTGAAATATAGCCAATTGGTGCATCAAACCACACATAAAGCACTTTGCCTTCAGCACCTTCCACAGGAACAGGAATTCCCCAGTCCAAATCTCTGGTTACAGCTCGTGGACGTAAACCGTCATCAATCCAGGATTTTACTTGTCCGTAAACATTGGGTTTCCAATCTTTTTTATGACCTTTTAAAATCCATTCCTTTAAAAATTCTTCGTGTTTATCCAAGGGTAAAAACCAGTGTTTGGTTTCTTTTAAAGTTGGAACATTTCCGGTTATAGCTGATTTCGGGCTAATTAGATCCGTAGCATTTAAACTGCTTCCGCATTTTTCACACTGATCACCATAGGCTTCTTCGTTTCCGCATTTTGGACAAGTTCCCGTTACAAAACGATCGGCTAAAAACTGGTTTGCTTCTTCGTCATACAATTGCTCGGTTACTTCTTCAATAAATTCGCCTTTATCATATAGAGTTTTAAAAAACTCTTGAGCCGTATCATGGTGAATTTTTGCTGATGTTCTGGAATAATTATCAAAGGTAATTCCAAAATCTTCAAACGATTTTTTTATGATAGCATGATATTTATCAACAATATCTTGAGGAGAAACGCCTTCTTTTTTCGCCTTAATAGTAATAGGAACACCGTGTTCATCACTTCCACAAATAAACGCAACATCGTTATTTGTTAAGCGTAAATAACGTGCATAAATATCAGCAGGCACATAAACTCCAGCCAAATGTCCAATATGAATAGGACCGTTTGTGTACGGTAAAGCGGCTGTAATGGTGTATCTTTTTGGTTGATTCATGGTATTCGAAATCTTATATGTAATCCAGCTAGCAAATGCATGCTTAACCGTTTTTATTATTATTTTGCAGTCACAAAAGTACGCATTTTAAGGTCTATTTAGAAGTGTGAAATTATAAATTTTAGAGCAGCTATTTAAGTGATAATATTTCCGATTTTTAGGTGTTTAAATTTATAACATCTGAAAAAAAATGTACATTTACCCTATGTCGAAAATCTCATTACTAGTTGTGCTGTGTTGTTCGGTTTTGTTCTTTGGAACAGATACTGCAAAACAAGCTAATTTATCAACTCAAAAATCACAAAAATTGATACAACCACCATATTTAAAAGCAGGTGATACGGTTGCTATTGTTGCACCTTCCGGAATTTTAAACAACCGCCAAGCTGAAGTTCAACGTGCCGTAAAACTTTTAGAAAGTTGGGGTTTACATGCTTTAGTTGGGAAGCATGTTTTTAGTAAGGATAATCATTTTGCTGGAACCGATGCACAGCGTTGTGAAGATTTTCAAAAAGCCATGGATAATCCTTCGGTTAGTGCAATTTGGTGTGCACGAGGCGGTTATGGAACGGTTAGAATTTTAGATAAATTGAATTATACTAAGCTTAAAAAAGATCCAAAATGGTTAATAGGTTATAGTGATATTACTGCCTTGCATAACGATTTTCATAATGAAGGTTTTGAAACTATTCATGCTATGATGTGTACCAGTTTAACAGCTGATGAAAGGGGTTTAGATGAAACGATTGTTACTTTTAAAAAAGCACTTTTTGGTGATCCACTTTCCTATACGTTAAAAGGTTCCAACTATAACAAAATAGGAAGCGTGAATGCACCTATTGTTGGCGGAAATTTAACCATGCTTCACACCATGTTAGGTTCTAAAAGTAGTTTGGATACGTCTGGTAAAATTTTATTTATTGAAGAAATTGGCGAATATAAATACCATGTAGATCGTATGTTACAGAGTATGAAACGTGCTGGGTATTTTGATAATTGCGCAGGTGTTTTAGTTGGAGATATGACTAAAATGCGAAAAAACACAACGGCTTGGGGAAGTTCTGTGGAGCAATTAATTCTAGACGCTTTATCTGATTACGATTTTCCAATTGCTTTTAACATGCCTGCTGGTCATGAGGATGATAATCGTGCCATGATTTTAGGTCAAAACGTGGAATTGGTAGTTGGTAAAGATCAGTCTACGTTGCAGTTTTTAAAATAAATATTTCTTAAATTATAGTTCGGTTTTAAAGCAACCTGGCATGACTTTTACTGACATGTCTCCATCTTTATAAGTAATTACAAAAGGTATTTTTTCTAAAGCGCATTTTGGTTCGATGGTGAATTTTATTAAACCGGAAACTTCAAAATCCATTTCAGAATTAATTTCTAAAGGCTGTTTATAGGTCGTATTTTCTCTGACCAGATTCACGTAATTATTCCCTTTTGGAGTTTGTTCTATTTCTTCAACAGAACGTGGAGTTTCTAAAATAGTTTCTATCATTTTAATATACTTGTTTTTTTGTAATCCAGAAGTGTATCTGCCAGTAGAGGCTACTTTAGAATGTGGCGACACAAAATAAGCATCGTTCTTTAAAACGATGTCGGTTACTAATTGATAGGTGTTATTTTCGGTTTTTTCTATAGTTAGTTCTAAATCATACAAGTCTGCAACAAATAACGGATTGCCATTAAGCGGGATATAATTTGAATGTTCAGAATCTGTTTTTAATGCCACTTCCTGACTTGTTTTAGATTCAGTAGTGTCTGTCTGACTGCTGCACGCCATACTTAAAAATATAACAGCGTAAATAATTGATTTGTGTATCATGGTTTTGTTTTGATTATTTAGTAAAACTACTTGAAACACGTCCAAAAAGTGTCAAAAAAATGTAAAAGAAGTGTCAACGGTTGTAAAAAGTCCTGAAAATGTTAGTTATTTACATCTGTTATGACAAAAAGAATTTTTTTCAAAATCAGTGGGTTTTTATTTATTTTAGTATCGGTTATTTTACTGTTTGTAGCTAAAGATGATAATACCTTATTTTCAGAACGCGTTAAAGTGTCTTTACGTGAAGTTGGCAACCAACTGTTACTAATAAACCAAGATTCTATGTCTTTGGTTTTACCGGTAAAAGCACTTAAAAAAAACAGTTTTCAATTAACGTTTGAAGAGCCTTTGTCATTTGAACCTAGTCAGTTGGTTTCTATAATAGATTCTACATTTCAGAAAGCAGAATTACCTAAAAACTATATTGTTGAAACCATTGCCTGCGAAGCACAAGAGGTGGCTTACAGTTTTCAAATTTTAAACAATGTAGAAAATAGTATTGTCCCTTGTAGTGGTCGTGTTTTACCAGAAAGTTGTTATGCTATTGAAGTGGTGTTTACGGATGTTCAATCTAATGCGTCACTAAAACAAATAGCGTTTTATGGATTTCTTTTTGGTGGTTTTGTTTTCTTGTTTTTAGGTTTTTACAAACGCAAAAAGCTAATTTTACAAGCTACTGAATCTGGAGATTATTCTGAAATTGGTAGTTTTCACTTCTATCCAGAGCAAAATAAACTGGTTAAATTAGCTAAAGAAATTAGTCTTTCTAAGAAGGAATGTGAACTGTTGGAAATATTTGCAGCCAATCCCAACCAAATTATAAAACGAGACGAGCTCACCAAAAAAGTATGGGAAGATCATGGCGTTTTTGTGGGTAGAAGTTTAGATACGTATATATCCAAATTACGTAAAAAACTGCAAGATGATAGCTCTATAAAAATTACTAATGTGCATGGTGTAGGGTATAAGCTGGAACTTACTGAACGTTAAATTGACTATCTTGTAGTTGATTAAAGTAGGAGAGAAGTAAATATGGCACAACATAATGAACTTGGCGAATTGGGCGAACAAATGGCTGCAGACTATCTACAAGCCAAAGAGTACCAGATTCTAGAGCGTAATTATTTTTATCAAAAAGCTGAAGTTGATATTATTGCAACCTATAAAAATGAGTTAATTTGTGTAGAAGTCAAAACTAGAAACTCCGACTTTTTTGGTGATCCACAAGAATTTGTAACATCAGGAAAAATAAAATTACTGGTAAAAGTTATGGATGCGTATATGACCGAAAATGATATTGATTTAGAATGTCGGTTTGATATTATAGCAGTCCTAAAAAATAAAAATCAAGAGGTAATTACGCATTACGAAAATGCGTTTTATCATTTTTAAGTAGTAACCAAAAATTACTTTTTTCAAGACTTATTTATTAAAATAAGTCTCTAAATCTTCCATATGTTCTGGTTTTGCTAAAATAACTTTATTACTATCTAAAACGAAGTAGGATGGTGTGGCAGAAACACCGTATGTTTTAATAAGTGGACTTTCCCATTTTTTTAAATCGTAGGTATGTATAAAATTTGGAAATTGCTCAATAGTTTGATTCCAACTTCTAACACCATCTTCTAAACCATAAGCTAAAACAGTAATATTTGGATGTTTTTCCATAAGTACTTTTACTTTCGGTAACTCCTGTAAACAATGACTGCAACCACTACTCCAAAAAATAAGAAGTGTGGTTTTTGTGGTATTAAAATTATATAAGTTCGTTTTTATTGGTTTACTGTTTTCCAAATAAGTAAACTCGAAATTTACTGCCTTTTTACCGATAGCAGATTTATTATAGTCCTCTAATGTTTCTAATAAAAGTGTTTTGTTATTTGTTTTAGCAAGTGGTAATAAATATGCGTCGCTTATATAATTTGCTACTTCGGGTTGTTGTTTGCTAATCATACTTTTCCAAAGATTTTCAAGAATCATAATTTGGGCTTCATGGTTTTTGTTTGTAGCTTTTACCACATCATCTATGGCCATTTTATAGTAATTTGCATCTTCTGGCATAGCAAAGACATAAGCTTCAACACGCTCATTTAAAAAATCTGAACTTTGTAATAATGGATTATCAAAATCCATATAATTAAAATAATGCGATTTTAGGTTTAATGAATAAGTGTTTACATCTTCATACGCATCTGGAATATAGGTTCTGTTCGATTTTACAAAAGGAGAAATCATCATGTTGGCAGATTCATTTTCGAAAGAATCTTGCGTGTTTTTCAAGTTTTTGAAAATGGCAGTAATTTCAGCTTCATCGGTTTTTTGAGCCATGTAATAATCGCTAATTAAACCGTTTATTTTTGAAATAGAATCCATATAGGTTAGCCATAACTTATTTTCTTCTGAAATGGCAATATGTAATCCTGCATCTAAATCGAAGGTTAACGAAATAGATTCTTTTCCATTATAAAACACATCAAAATTATTGTCTTCAACAGGTGTTGCGTACACAATTTTATAGATTCCTATTTTAGAATCAGCATCTAAATTAATAGCCCAACTGCCATCTGTATTGGTTTTTGCTTGCTCAATATAACTTGTTCCAGAAGGTGTTACATGGTATAATAATACAAAACTGAAAGATTCTGCAGGTGTAAATTGCCCCTGAATACTATGTTGTGCAAACGTTACAATTGGTAATAGAAGACACAGAAGAAGGATTTTTTTCATGATACTAGATTTCATTTATACCAACAAGGCTTATGCCACAATTGGTTTTAAAACTTGCAGCGCCTTGTCTACAGTTTTAATGTTTTCAAAAGTTAATAATAAGCGCAAGCCATTTCGGGTTTGCTTTTCTTTCATTTTACAAGCCTGCGGATGCGATTGCACAAATTGTAAAACACGTGTAAAATTTGGACTTTGATAAAAACCACTTTTCTGATCAGTAATAAAATAACCAATCAGTTTGTTTTGTTTCATCACGACTTTTTCAAGTCCCATTTTGGTTGCCACCCATTTAATACGAACACTATCCATTAAATCTGCTACTTGAGTTGGTAATTCTCCAAAACGATCGCGAATGTCGCTTTCAAATGTTGCGAGTTCCGCTTCGGTTTTAATGTCGTTAAGCTTGGTGTATAAATTTAAACGTTCGGCAATATTGTTTACATAATCATCTGGAAATAGCAATTCAAAATCACTATCAATCGTAATATCTTTTACGTATTCTTTTTCTTTACCATCATCTTCATATAAATCCTTGAATTCGGTTTCTTTCAATTCATCTATAGCTTCGTTTAGAATTTTCTGATACGTGTCAAAACCAATGTCGTTAATAAATCCGCTTTGCTCACCACCTAATAAATCACCAGCTCCACGAATTTCTAAATCTTTCATAGCAATATTAAAACCGCTACCTAATTCGCTAAATTGCTCCAAAGCTGTAATCCGTTTTCTAGCATCTTCGGTCATTGCGGAATATTCAGGTGTAATGAAATAACAAAACGCTTTTTTGTTACTTCGACCAACACGACCACGCATTTGGTGCAAATCACTCAATCCAAAATTATTGGCATTATTTATAAAAATAGTGTTTGCATTTGGAACATCTAAACCACTTTCAATAATTGTAGTGCTGACCAGTACATCAAATTCACCATTGATAAAAGCCAGCATTAATTGCTCGAGTTTTTTCCCTTCCATTTGACCATGACCAATGCCAATTTTAGCATCAGGTACTAACCGCTGAATCATACCGGCTACTTCCTTGATGTTTTCAATACGGTTATGGATAAAAAATATCTGCCCACCACGCTGAATTTCATAAGTTACAGCATCACGAATGCTTTCTTCAGTAAACCGAATAACGTGACTTTCTATTGGGTGTCTGTTTGGAGGAGGTGTTGTAATAACCGATAAATCGCGCGCTGCCATTAAGCTAAACTGCAAAGTTCTTGGAATTGGTGTAGCAGTTAATGTTAGAACATCTACATTATCTTTCAAGGTTTTTAGCTTCTCTTTTACGGCAACACCAAATTTTTGTTCTTCATCCACAATCAGCAAGCCTAAATCTTTAAATTTCACATTTTTATTTACGAGCTGATGCGTGCCGATAATAATATCTACAGCACCAGATTCAAGATTGGCTAATGTTTCGCGTTTCTCTTTAGCCGTTCTGAAACGGTTGAGATAATCCACAGTCACAGGAAAATCTTTTAAGCGTTCTTTAAATGTTCTGGAATGTTGATACGCCAAAATGGTTGTTGGCACCAGGATTGCGACTTGTTTTCCGTTATCAACCGCTTTAAAAGCAGCACGAATGGCGACTTCCGTTTTACCAAAACCAACATCACCACAAACGAGTCGATCCATAGGGCGTTGGCTTTCCATGTCAGCTTTTACATCTGCAGTAGCTGTGCTTTGGTCTGGTGTGTCTTCATAAATAAACGAGGCTTCCAGTTCATGTTGCATGTGGCTGTCTGGATGATATTGGTGACCCTTTTCTAACTTTCGCTTGGCATAAACCTGAATTAAATTGAAGGCAATTTCTTTAACACGTGACTTCGTTTTTGCTTTAAGCGTTTTCCAAGCTTTACTTCCTAATTTGTAAACTTTAGGCGGTTTGCCATCTTTACCGTTAAACTTGGTAATTTTGTGAAGCGAATGAATACTTAAATATAAAATATCGCGTTCACCATAAATTAATTTTATAGCCTCTTGTTTGTTGCCTTCTACATCTATTTTTTGAAGACCTCCAAAGCGTCCAATACCATGATCAATATGCGTGACATAATCACCAATATCTAAATTGGTCAATTCCTTTAAAGTAATAGCTTGCTTTTTTGCATAGCCATTCTTTAAATGAAATTTATGATAGCGCTCAAATATTTGATGATCTGTATAACACGTTATTTTATTTTCATGGTCTACAAAACCTTGATATAAGGATAAAACAATGGTTTTATAATGAACCGTGGCTTCAGCATCATCAAAAATATCATGAAACCGTTTGGCCTGCTGCTCACTAACACAGGCAATATAATTGGTGTAACCTTTGTCGTGATGCAGGTTTAAATCATCAATTAGTAAATTGAATTGCTTATTAAAAGCGGGTTGAGGTGTGGTGTTAAACGTAATTATAGATTCTTCGCTTCGCTCTGAATGACAGAAAACGGCTTTACTTCCAAACTCAATTATATTAAAATCGAGTAACTGCTTTTTTAATTCTGTTGCGTTGCAGAATAATTCTTCGGGCTCGGCATGTTTCAGTTCTGATGATAGGTTTTTAAAAGCGTGTTCTGCTTTACTGTAAAAGTCGTCAATCCTATCAAAAACCAGTTCGGCATTTTTGGTAAAAACGACGGTTTTTTGTGCAATATATTTTAAGAAACTTTGTCGGCTTTCATCTAATAATTTATTAGCAACATTAGGGATTATGGTTATTTTCTTAATCTGATCGGTGGACAATTGCGTTTCCACATCAAACGTTCGAATGCTATCTACATCATCACCAAAAAATTCAATTCGGTAGGGTTCATCATGCGAAAATGAAAAGACATCTACAATTCCACCACGCACGGAAAATTCACCTGGTTCAGTTACAAAATCAACACGTTTAAACTTATATTCGAAAAGGACTTCGTTTACAAAATCGATGGATAGATTATCATTCACCGAAATTTTGAGTGTGTTTTTTTCTAGCTCTCTTCGTGTCACTACTTTTTCAAAAAGCGCATCTGGATACGTGATTATAATGGCTGGTTTTTTGCGTGAATTGATCCGGTTTAAAACTTCCGAACGTAATAAAACATTGGCATTATCAGTTTCTTCAATTTGATACGGTCGTCTGTAACTACCTGGATAAAAAAGCACATCTTTATCATTCAACATGGCTTCCAAATCGTTGAGGTAAAAAGCCGCTTCTTCCTTATCATTAAAAACAAGTAAAAATGGCTTATCTGCTTGTTTAAAAGTTTCACTAATTACGAATGAAAAAGCAGAGCCAACAAGCCCTTTTAAATGGGTGCGGTTTTCATTTTGGGCAATGGCAGTATGCAGATTTTGCGTTTGCAAAGCCTGTGCATATGTTTGCGAGAGGATGGATGTACTCAAAAGCAATTGTATTTTATGCAAATATACTAATTACACATCTTAAACTTTATTTTTGTGGAGTTGTAAGTCTTTTTAATTTAGTCATTTTGTTTGGTAGGCGAATTTTAAGAATAAAATCTACCTTTTAAAAAAGAAAAATTTATATTTTAAAGAGTGGTAACTTTATTTATATTTGCAGTCCCTAAATGTTGGGAATTAAAACAAAAAAGATATGTCATTTTCAGATTTATTTGATAGCGGATTTAAAAAACGCAACGAAGATCATTTTGCAGCTATAGTAAGAGTTGCTATGGATGATGGTATTATTACCGATGAAGAGAAAGCGTTTTTAGATCGTTTAGCAAGAAACTTAGACATAAGTGAAGCCGATTACAAAACGATTTTGAAAGATTATCAATCGCACCCAATTAATCCACCAACATCTTATGATAGACGTTTGGAGCGTTTGTTTGATTTGTCACGTATGGTACATGTGGATCATATTAAAGGAGATCATGAAGAGGTTGTATTACGTAAAATAGCAATAGGACTTGGTTTTTCATCTGAAAACGTAAAATATGTAATTGATAAAGCTTTAACGCTTGTTAGTAATGGTGTAGATTTAGATACGTTTGTTGAAGAAATGAAAAATATGAATCGTTAAGATTCTGTATTATAATTTATAAAAAAGCCACTTTTTAAGTGGCTTTTTTATTTTTTGTTTGATATGAAATGTGTTTTTTTAAAATTTCAGGGATTTTAAAACGTATGCTCTATTCGGCTAAACGCATAAATTCTTCTGCTTTTTCAACCATATTTTTACTACCACAAATAAAAGGTACACGTTCGTGTAACTCGGTTGGTTCAATATCTAAAATACGATTAAATCCATCGCTTGCTTTGCCTTTAGCTTGTTCTGCTAAGAGTGCCATAGGGTTACATTCATATAATAAACGCAATTTTCCGTTAGAGGTTTTTGAACTTTTTGGATATAAATAAATGCCACCTTTAATCATGTTTCTATGAAAATCTGAAACTAATGAGCCAATATAACGAGAGGTATATGGTCTATCACCTTCTTCCATTTGGCAATATTTTATGTAGTTTTTAATACCTTGAGGAAAGTGAATATAGTTGCCTTCGTTTACAGAATATATTTTCCCGTCTTCTGGAAACATCATGTTTGGATGTGATAAGTAAAATGTGCCAATAGCAGGATTTAATGTAAATCCGTTAACGCCTGCTCCTGTAGTATAAACCAACATGGTGGATGTACCATAAACCACATAACCAGCTGCTACTTGCTGACTTCCTTTTTGTAAAAAATCCTCCAATTTAACAGGTGTTCCAACTGGTGTAACACGTCTATAAACTGAAAAAATAGTTCCAACAGATACGTTAACGTCAATATTAGAAGAACCATCCAACGGGTCAATTAAAACCACATATTTGTTATTATTGTTTTCATCTTGACTGTTAATAGTAATAAAATCGTCTTCTTCTTCACTCGCAATTCCACAAACAATATTTCTGTTCGTTAAAGTTTGAATAAACTTATCATTAGCATAAACATCCAATTTTTGTTGGTCTTCACCTTGAATATTGGTTTCGCCTACTGCGCCAATAATATCCACTAAACCAGCTTTGTTAACTTCATAATTAACCACTTTTGCGGCTAAACGAATGGAGTTAATCAATCGGGATAATTCACCTGAAGAATATTTAAAAGACGATTGATTTTCAATAATAAATTCACCTAATGTTTGATTTTTTCTTGACATGTAGTCGCGTGTATGGTTTGTGCAAATATCGTATTTTTTAGGAAACTACAACGTTTTCGTCAAATTTATATATGTCTAAATAGCCAAGTTTAAACTATATTTACACCAAAATTAAGGTATGAGTATTTCAGTTCGGAAAGCACAAAAAGACGATATGAAAGCGGTTTTAAAACTGATAACCGAATTAGCTATTTTTGAAAAAGAACCAAATGCAGTTGAGGTAACAGTCGCCGATTTAGAGCGTGATGGCTTTGGCAAAAAACCAGCTTTTCATTGTTTTGTAGCAGAAATTCAAAATAATATTGTAGGTATTGCGTTAGTTTACATGCGCTATTCTACATGGAAAGGTGCCGTTTTGCATTTAGAAGATTTAGTAGTTAGTCAAAACGTTCGTGGACAAGGCATTGGTACTATTTTATTAAACGAGGTGGTAAAGTATGGACAGCAATTAGGTGTAAAACGTATATCTTGGGAAGTTTTGGATTGGAATGAGCCAGCTATAACATTTTACGAACAAAAAGGCGCTCATGTTATGCGCGATTGGGATGTGGTGCATCTTAACGAAAAAGCAATTCAAAAATACCTATCAAACATATAACATGCAAGTATTTAAATTTGGTGGAGCATCGGTTAAAGATGCGCAAGGCGTTAAAAATTTAGTAACTGTTTTACAAGAAACGGGTCACGAACACACGTTGATTGTTGTATCTGCCATGGGTAAAATGACGAATGCCATGGAAGGTGTTATTGGAAATTATTTTGATAACAAAGCCGAATTACAGAGTTCGCTACAAGAAGTGCGAAAATTCCATAATGCCATTTTACTCGATTTATTTGAAAATGAAAACCATGTCATTTTTAATAAAGTATCTAAACTATTCGATGAGCTAGCCGCTTTCTTCGACCGCAATAAATCGCCTGACTATAATTTTGTTTACGACCAAGCTATCGGTTATGGTGAGCTAGCTTCAACTATTATTATTAGCGCATATCTCAACGAAGTTGGTTTTGAAAACAATTGGTTGGATGTTCGAGAATTTATAAAAACCGATAGTTATTATCGTCGTGCCAATGTAAACTGGTTGGATACACAAACACAAATTACGACACTTTTTAATAAAAATAAACTGAATATTACCCAAGGATTTTTAGGTAGTGACGCCAATAATTTTACCACAACTTTAGGTCGTGAGGGAAGTGATTATACAGCAGCCATTTTTGCCTATTGTTTAAATGCCGAGAGTGTAACGATTTGGAAAGATGTTCCAGGTGTATTAAATGCGGATCCGCGTTATTTTGAAAACGCCCAATTGCTCAACAATATTTCCTATCGTGAGGCCATTGAATTAGCATTTTATGGTGCTTCTGTAATTCATCCAAAAACCTTACAGCCTTTACAGCGTAAGGAAATTCCGTTGTATGTAAAATCGTTTTTAAATCCAAAAAATCCAGGAACCTGTGTTGGAAAAGGCAAAGGAATAGAACCTGAAATTCCTTGCTTTATTTTAAAACGTAATCAGATTTTAATTTCTTTATCGTCTTTAGATTTCTCTTATATTGTGGAAGAAAACATCAGTGATATTTTCAATTTGTTGCATTTGTATAAAATGAAAGTAGATGTTATTCAAAATTCAGCTATTAGTTTTTCAGTTTGTGTAGACGATATTTATCATAACCTTGATAAATTACTACAACATTTAAAAGCAAAATTTAAGGTAACTTGCCATGAAAATGTATCTTTATACACAATCAGGCATTACAATTCGGAAGCAGTAGCACAATTAGAAGAAGGTAAAACGGTTTTAATGAAGCAATTAGCGCAACAAACCATGCAAATGATTACCGTTTAAAAGTATTAATGATCGTTTAGTAAATGAGTAAAGAAACAGATAAGGGACTAGTAACCGCAAAAGAAGTTGCGAAAGCAATTCAATTGGACAAATATGGCTTTATAGGCACGTTTGCAGGTTGGGGTTTAATGAAGTTGTTGAAAATATCCACCTTAAATGCCATTTATAATCGTAATAAACATTTATCAGATTTAGAATTCCTAGATAGTATTTTAGATGAATTTCAGATAAAATTCGATATTCCAGAAGAAGACCTAAAACGCCTACCAAAGGAAGGTCCTTTTATTACCGTTTCCAATCATCCATTAGGAGGGATTGATGGTATTTTGCTTTTAAAATTGATGTTAGAACAACGCAAAGATTTTAAAATAATCGCTAATTTTTTATTGAATAGGATTGAGCCTTTGAAGCCCTACATTATGCCTGTAAATCCTTTTGAAGACAAAAAAGATGTGCAGTCAAGTATTGCAGGATTTAAAAATGCCATTTTACATTTACGTGAAGGTCATCCATTAGGTGTTTTTCCAGCAGGAGAAGTATCCACGTATCGGGATGGTAAATTGGTGGTAGATAAACCTTGGGAACCTGCTGCAATTAAGCTTATTCAAAAAGCGAATGTGCCTGTTGTTCCTATTTATTTTCATGCCAAAAATAGTCAGCTGTTTTATAAATTATCAAAAATTAGTGATACGTTTAGAACCGCAAAATTACCAAGTGAATTACTGACACAAAAACGCCGAACTATTAAGGTTAGAATCGGTAGACCTATATCTGTTAATGATCAAAACGAACATTCAACTTTAGAAGGATTTTCAGAATTTTTAAGACGAAAAACCTACATGTTGTCCAATTCTTTTGATGAAAAAGATAATCTGTTAAGTAATTTTCCGCCCAAATTAAAATTACCAAAACCACCTAAACGCATTGTTGGTCAGGTAGATAAAAAGTTGATGACGAAAGAGGTAGATGCTTTGCGTGAAGATGATTGCCGACTTCTGCAAAGTAAAAACTACGAGGTGTTTTTAGCTCCAGCTTCCCAAATCCCGAATATTATTCAGGAAATAGGTAGACTACGTGAAATAACTTTTCGTGAAGTAGGCGAGGGAACAAATGAAGCTATAGATTTAGATGCGTTTGATACCTATTATCACCACATGTTTCTATGGGATTCTGATGAGAATATTCTGGTTGGTGCCTACAGAATGGGTTTAGGGTCTCAAATTTTTAAAAAATTCGGGATTGATGGTTTTTACCTACAGGATTTGTTCCGTTTTGAACCCGAACTTTATAAAATGATGAGCCAATCCATAGAAATGGGTCGTGCGTTTATTATAAAAAGCTATCAGCAAAAACCCATGCCTTTATTTCTGCTTTGGAAGGGTATTGTGCATACCACATTACGTTATCCAGAACATAAGTATTTAATAGGAGGCGTGAGCATTAGTAACCAGTTTACAAATTTCTCTAAATCGTTAATGATTGAGTTTATGAAATCTCATTATTATGATCCTTATGTGGCGCAATACGTGCATCCTAAAAAAGAGTTTAAAGTAAAACTGAAGGATGCCGACAAGGATTTTGTATTTGATGAAGCTGAAGCCGATTTAAACAAGTTCGATAAAATTATTGACGAGGTAGAGCCAGGTGCTTTACGTTTACCCGTTTTACTTAAAAAATATATTAAGCAAAATGCCAGATTAGTGGCTTTTAATGTGGATCCGTTATTTAATAATTCGGTAGATGGTTTAATGTATATAAAAATTGCCGATTTACCCGAAAGCACTGTAAAACCAGTCATGGAAGAGTTTCAGGCCGAATTGGAACGTAAGCTTTCCGAACAAAATGAGAGCTAGTTTTTTCTATATAATTTTCATTTTTTGTTTTTTTAAATCTTTTTCTCAAGAGATTTCAGGTGTTATTGTTGACTCTAAAACCAATGTGCCTATTGAAGGTGCTTCTGTATATTTTGATAATACAACCGTTGGCACTATTTCAGATTTGGATGGACTTTTTAATATAACCAAATCTGCTTCCATCAATAGTCCGTTGGTGGTTTCTTTTTTAGGTTATAAAAAGCAGGTTATTTCCAATTATTCAACCGAGGAAAAACTAACCATTTTTTTAGTCGAAGATATAAGCACTTTAAATGAAGTGTTTTTAGAATCCAAGGATTCGTGGTCCAGAGCTCGAAAACTTAAAGATTTTAAAGCTTACTTTTTTGGACAAACTGACAACGCTTTATCTTGTAAGATTTTGAATGAAGAGGTGCTCATTTTACAATTTTTAGAAGCAGAAAACAAATTAGTTGCTTCAACAAAAGCACCTTTAATTATTTTAAACGGGAATTTAAAATATCAAATTTCTTACGACCTGCAAGATTTTGAAGTTACCTATAAAATTAGCAATAATCTTGAAGATTTTTATCCAACAAGCGTCTATTATGCTGGCACATCTTTTTATACATCAGGTGTAACAAATAAACGCATTATAAAGCGTAGAAATCAGGCTTATAAAGGCTCTGTTATGCATTTTATGCGTGCCTTATTACGAGGTAAATTAGTAAAAAACAAGTTTAAATTACTGCTAAACGGTCAGGAAGTGCCACCAGAGAATTTTATAAGTGTGTATGCAACAGATAACCCAGAGTTATTTCAAGTGCGCTTATTTAAACCGTTACGTGTTGTTTATAATAATGATATCCATAACCAATCTACAATCACAAGTAAGGACACCTATTTTTATTTAGATTTGAATGGGAATCATACACCAGTGGATGGACTTATTTTTACAGGTTATTTTGGGAAACAACGTATTGCAGACACCTTACCATTGGATTTTCAACTAGGAACGGATTAGTTCTTTACAACGCACTATCTATAGGTTCCCAAAGTTCAATTTTATTGCCATCATTATCCAGAATCCAGCCAAATTTCCCGTATTCATATTCTTCCATGTCGCCAACAATGGTAACACCCTCTTCTTTTAATATTTTTAAAAGGTCCACTAAATTTTCTACTCGATAATTAAACATGAACTCTTTTTTTGAAGGTTCA
The DNA here is from genome assembly GCA_002414705.1 of Flavobacteriaceae bacterium UBA5079. Lineage (GTDB taxonomy): Bacteria > Bacteroidota > Bacteroidia > Flavobacteriales > Flavobacteriaceae > Algorimicrobium. Next base: position 21,539 of record DIAL01000018.1, on the reverse strand, counting down.
TAATATTTGGTGTCTTCTGGAAATGGACTCCATTGTGTGGTGCAATCGTTCCCATGGTCATCTTTCCATTTAAACGTGCTGCCGTAATCATCCGTATTAAAACCTAAATGTTTTTTATACCAGTCTTTTGATGCTTTTGGGTCCTTTGTTTTAAAGAAAATCCC